>JBFWMP010000129.1:0-8108 GCA_050251575.1 Clostridia bacterium | reverse complement strand
AAAACCGGGTCTGGGTAAGTATCAATGATATACCAGAAAACATTAAAAATGCATTTATAGCTATTGAAGATGAGAGATTTAAAGAGCACTTTGGGGTAGATATTAAAAGAACAATTGGAGCAACATTTAATTATATTTTTAAAGGGAGCTCTTCTTATGGAGGAAGTACGATTACCCAGCAGCTCATTAAAGGTCTTTCAGGTGATGATGATGTATCACCCAAAAGAAAAGTTCAGGAAATGTGGAGAGCCTACAACCTTGAAAAAAGATACTCTAAGGATCAAATTTTGGAATTATATCTAAACACCATTTATCTCAGCCAGGGAACTAATGGTGTTCAGGCCGCAGCCAATACTTATTTTGGAAAGGATGTAGGTCAGCTTACACTTGCTGAATCTGCATCAATTGCCGGCATTACCCAGTTTCCTACTAAGTATGATCCTTTCCAGAATCCAGAGAACAATAAACAAAAGCAGGAACTTGTCTTGAAAAAAATGCAAGAACTGGGTTATATCAATCAAGAAGAGCATGATAATGCAGTGAATGAAACACTGAACTTTAAACGCGGTGCACAACAAGAGCAAACAAGCAAACAATCCTATTTTGTTGATCAAGTAATTAGTGATGTGCTAAATGACTTACAAAAAGAAAAAGGACTCTCGAAAGCTATCGCATCAAAAATGCTGTATACCGGTGGATTAAAGATATACGCTACTATCGATCCTAATGTGCAAAATGCAATGGATAAAGTATTTAAGGACTCTGAAATTATTCCACAGTTCGCTCCGATACGTAAATATGACGAAAAGACAAAAAAATATATTAATGTTGACATTCAACCTGAAGCATCTATGCTGGTTATGGATCCTTTTACAGGGCAAGTAAAAGGTATCGTCGGCGGAAGGGGAGAAAAAACAGCAAAGCGTACGTTGAATCGAGCTACTCAAACAGTACGTCAACCCGGTTCCTCTATTAAGCCTATCGGTGTATATGCTCCGGCCCTGGAATACGGAATTGTTACTCCGGCTACGATATTTGATGATGTGCCCACTACCTTTAACCCCGGAACGATGATTGAATGGACGCCAAAAAATTATTATACAAATCCCTCATACTGGGGACTTTCAACAGTCCGAAGAGGTATCGAACAGTCCATGAATATTGTCGCTGCTCAAGTGCTTGAAAAAGTGGGTATCGATAATTCCTTTAAATTTCTGACCCAGAACCTAGGTATTACTTCGTTAGTCGACAAACAAAAAAGAGCTGATGGAAAGGTATATACTGATAAGCTTTTGAATTCACTTTCTTTAGGAGGATTGACCGATGGTATCTCTGTTTTAGAGATGACTGCCGCTTATGCGCCGTTTGCTAATAAAGGTATATATACCACCCCCTACACATATACCAAAGTATTGGATCATGAGGGGAAAGTAATATTAGAGAAAAAGAAGACTTCAAATATCGCCATGAGTGAACAAACTGCCTACCTCATGACAAAAATGTTAGAAGGCGTCCTTATCGACGGAACTGCAAGATATGCAAAAATGTCAAATGGAATGCCTGCAACCGGCAAAACAGGTACCACCAGCGATGATAAAGATAGATGGTTTGCAGGATATACACCATACTATGTAGGTGCCACTTGGTTTGGATATGATGATCCGGCCCTAATTAAGGTTCCTGCGTCTCTCGGTGGTAAAAACCCTGCCACTGTACTTTGGCATGCGGTAATGAATGAAATTAATAAGGATTTGAAGGTGAAAGAATTCCTTCAACCTTCCGGAATTGTACAAGCACAGGTTTGTATTGACAGCGGACAAAAACCCACCGAGCTATGTTACCGAGATCCAAGAGGTTCGAGAGTACGAACCGAATATTTTAAAAAAGGTACCGAGCCTAAGGAAGAATGCACTGTTCATGTTCTTGAAAAAGTGGATAAAGCAAATAATATGCTTGCTAATGAATACTGCCCTCCTGAGCTTGTAGAAGAAAAAGTTTTCATTATCAGACCGAAACCCTATGTTCCTGTACTAGACAAAAATGGTAATCCGATCTTACCAAGCGACGCGAAATACGAACTGCCTGCAGGAGAGTACTGCAATGAACACGGACCTAATACGGTGTCATCACCCATATATGAGGATACAATTATACCACCTGAATATGATAATATTCGGGATAATGATATTCAAGATGATGATAAGTTAAATGATAAAAATGACAAAAATAATAAATTTAATGATAAGTTAAATGATATATTAAATGATATGAATTTAGATCTCAATAATTTGAATGATGATTAAAACATTTTTTAAATTTCGATGATTCTAATGAAGATCAACTATAATATTCTTTGCATAATCAATAGCGTATTGCAATACGCTATTGATTATGCTTTTTCTATATCATTCTTAATTCTTTCATCTTCCGCCATAATGTCGTGCGATTTATTCCA
This sequence comes from Clostridia bacterium, assembly GCA_050251575.1. Lineage (GTDB taxonomy): Bacteria > Bacillota > Clostridia > SK-Y3 > SK-Y3 > X23. The sequence goes on along the minus strand of JBFWMP010000129.1, from coordinate 5,653 downwards.
AGCTTCTTCGCCGCCTCCGTTTTATTATACCCGCTGCATTCTAATGCATTCCGTATCTTTCGTATTTCTATATAATCTTTTCCTTCATCCAGCATCCCATTATTTGTTTCTTTGAGGGATGCCTTTTTTTCAGCCTCCTGTATATGCTCTTGAGATATTATATTGGTCATCCCTTTATGTGTAAGTATGGCTTTTACAGTTTCTTCATCAATTAAGGACGACCGAGTCAAAACTGCTAATCTTTCACATATATTTCCTAATTCCCTGACATTTCCACGCCAATTGAAATTCTGCAGCATCTTCATCGCTTTCTCGTTAATGCATATGGATTTAAAATTTGAAAGTGGAGTATATGTCTGCATAAAATTCTCAACAATTAAAGAAATATCCTCTCTTCTTTCATTGAGTGAAGGCAGTTCTAATTTCAGTACATCCAACCTATAATAAAGGTCTTCTCTGAAATCCCCTTTTTCTACCATCTCATATAGATTTTTATTAGTAGCGGAGATGATTCTTACATCAATAGGTATAACTCTGTCATGACCTAACCTCATAATTTCCTTTTCCTGAATCACTCTCAATAATCGCCCTTGCAGTTTTAATGATATTTCTGCAATCTCATCCAGAAAAATAGTTCCTTTATGAGCTAATTCAAAAAGTCCCGGCTTACCCCCTTTTGCTGCACCCGTAAACGCACCTTCCACATAACCGAATAATTCACTTTCAAGTAAATTTTCAGGAAGAGCTGCACAATTCACTGCAACAAAAGGACCATCTTTCCTAGGACTGAAACTATGAATACTTTGGGCAAAAAGTTCTTTTCCAGTCCCCGTCTCTCCTCTGATAAGAATATTGGAATTCACTTTACTAAACCTTTTCGCTGTTATGATTGTCTCGTTAATCTTTTCACTCTTGCCAATAATATCGTGAAAGGTGTGCTTTGCAACATGCCCCCGCGCATGGATTTCTTTTCTGATTTTACCTTCTAATTCCTGAACTTTGGTAACATTTTGAAAAGTGACCACATTACCAACATTTTCATTTTTTAATATAATAGGCACCTTGGTGATTGCAAGCCGGATATTATCATACTCAATAATCTCATCAAGATGCTCACCTTCTCTTTTTATAACATCATGCAGCTTGCATTTTGGTATGATATCTCCGACTTTCTTACCCAACGCATCTTTGGCAGAAATCTGCAACATATTCTGCGCTGAAGAATTAAAGACAGAAACAGCATCTTCTTTATTAACTGCAATCACACCCTCATAAGCATAGTCAAGAATGGTTTTGAAGAGCTGTGCTTTCTCCTGTTCCATTCTGCTGATACAAGCTACTCTTTTTGCCTCGGTAATAGCCTGCCACAATGAGTCCTTCCCCGTACGCGGCACAAATCCTTGCAGACCAATGCTTATTGCATAATCTTTTGCTTTTTTCCCTCCAACAATTACTTCACATCCTTCAGTAGCAGCCTTTTCTACTAACTCAATCGTCTGTTCAGAATTTTCCACAACATATGCTTTAATGTTTAATCCCACAATATCTATTAACCCTTCTGATCCATAGGTCATATTGATAGGCGCAACAATCCCTACTTGTTTTGGTCCGCAACGTTGCTTAATCTCATAAAGACATCGTATAATGTCATTTCCTGCCACCGGAACTTCCACTAAAGGAATATGAGGATTATAGTTTTTCCATGTAGTTGCAACTTCTCCCCGCGAAATAATAACATCAGCATCGAATTTCATATGTTTTACTTCATTCCAACCACCTAAAACAACATCTAATTTATATTCATTTCCCGGCATAAAAGAAGATTCAAAATTGTTATGTTCTTCAAATGTTTTAAAGGTTAAATCAATCAATTCTTTATAGGGAGCGACTAATGTAATCTTTATCATATGGCCACCTCTTAATTTTACAAATATGGCAAGTGAACTACTTATTGCTATTACTTATATTATATGAATGGAATTTATTTTTCAACCTTCAAGGCAAGTTTAATAAAAAATGCTCCCTCCTAAGTAAACAAGTTTTACTATTTTACTTATCTACCTAAGAGGGCGCATATTAAACTTCACAGCTCTTTAAGTTTATAAACCTTTATCCTAACTTGGGATTATTTACAGGCCATTGCGGCCTGTTTCCTGAAAGAACCTTATCAATCTCCATAGCTGGATGCAATGCCATTCTTATTGAGGATTCTTCTGAAACTCCAGCATTATGAGGCGAAACAATCACGTTATCCAATTCAAATAGTGGATTATCCTTTTCAGGCGGTTCCTGTTCGAGTACATCTAAAGCAGCTCCAGCTATCACTTTATTTTTTAGCGCTTGAATTAGTTCCACTTCATTAATAACTTCACCTCTAGAACAGTTTACCAAGAAAGCAGAACTTTTCATCATTTCAAAATATTTCTTACCGATAATATGGTTTGTTTCTGTATTTGCAGGTAAATGCAAACTTACAAAATCAGCATTCTTGAATATAGTTTCAATATTATCTACCAATTCGATTTCCGACAGCATCTTATCTTTCGTTATATACGGATCATATCCAATAACCTTCATTCCCAGTCCTAACGCTGCTTTTTTAGCTACTAACGTACCTATTCTTCCCACTCCAACCAGGCCTAATGTTTTTCCTTCCAAGTCCATACCCTTTAAACGGTTTCTAATTTCAAAGTCCCCATTTCTAAACGCTTTGTCTATCAATGTAATACGTCTAGCCAAAGCGAGGATAAACCCTATAGTATGTTCTGCAACCGTATTTGCATTGGACAATGGAGCGATACATACCCATATACCAAGCTCTTCAGCTGCACTAATATCTATACAATCAAAGCCTACCCCATGTCGTGCAATTACTTTTAACCTTTTTGCTGTTTTCAATACTTTAGCAGAATACGGTGCTATCCTTAATAATACCGCATCACAATCTCCAACATCTTTTATAATTTGTTCTTCTGTGTCTCCTGATGCCATTTTTATCTCGTATCCGCGCTTCAATAAATAGTCTATACCCACTTGAGAAACATTCTGCGATACTAAAACCTTAAAGCCCATCAATCTTCCTCCTTTTTTATTGTAAATATTAATGATTGCAATAATCAATGGGATTATTCTTAAACATTATACTTATTATTTTTCAAATACATAATGATGTGTAGTATGAGCCTTGAGCCATTCCCAATCATAAGTAACTCCAAGTCCATGACCAGTAGGTACGGAAACCATCCCATCCGAATCAATACAATCAAGCTGATCAGAATAGCCACAAGCATAAACCGGCGGAATCGTATTTAAACATTTAGGACCAACACAGGCAACTTCATAGAAGTTAGAGTTGCGAATTGAGCCAATCACATGACGGTGAGCCGGACCACACGCATGAATTTCTACATCAACACCTAAGGCTTCTGCAAATCTTGCAATCTTTATTGCGCCGGTGATACCCATATCATATTCAGGATCAGCACGAAGAAAATCCGTACCACCAGCCATAAGGAAATCTGCCTTCGGTTCAAGACCTCTTACATGCTCTGTAATGAGCAAAGGAGTTTTAATCATACCACGTAGCTTTTTATGAGCAAAAGCAGATAAAGATATGTCTCGGTATGGATCTTCATACCAGAAAAAATCAGCATCATCACATGCCTTGCCGACATAAAGTGCATCTGCAAAGGTCTTGAGATCAGAAGCCGCATCATACATAAGTGTCATCTTATCTCCAACCTTTTGCGCAATAGTCCGGATGGCTTTTGCTTCCTCTGCAGGATTGCCATCAAACCAGCCATGATGTTTGAAAGCACGATAGCCCATATCATAGCATTGCTCAGCAAAGTCAGCATATGCTTCCGGACTATCCAATCCACCATTACGATCCCCATGAAATGTACTTGCATAGGCCTTAATACGAGTCCTATATGCACCAATCATTTGAGAAATAGATTTATTTGCTTGTTTGCCCGCAAGATCCCAAAGAGCTATATCAATAGGTCCCTGTCCCATATGATCTTGGTGACAAAGACGACGATTAAAATCATCATAAATTGCTTCTCTCATATTCGGATCTCTACCTGGAAGATCAGAGGCGAGCATAAGTGTTTGAGCAAGCGCCGGTCGCGTCCCCCCCCAATGAGTAACATATTCACCACGAAATCCATCATCACATTCAATTATAATAGCGTATTTAGACTGAGAAAGCTTCGCACCCGGTACATAGGCCACATGATTGTGTGTGTTTTCAGACACAGCACCTATATTATCAACCTGATAAGTAAAATCATAAACTTCCACACGTTTAATGAATGACATTATATTTTCCTCCATCTAAATATATCCTTAAAGTATGCTATATTACTTACTGTTCCAACAATTAAGCAGTGCTTTTATTTTCTCCAGAGATACATCCTTGCCGGCAACGCTCTGCCCTATCAAGCCACCGCCACTTAAACAGAGTTTATCTTTCATAATTTTGGATGCTTCATATACTTCTTCAACAGTACCAAAAGCTAGAATATTTTGTCTGTCTATCTCACCCCAGAACGTAATTTTACCGGCATATTTCTTTGCAACTTCAGCAACTTTATCTATTCCTATACACCAAACCTGAGAGTTTATAGCATCCACACCTAATTCGATAAATTCAGGATATAAATCAAGGATATATCCGTCACTATGAAAAAAGACATATTTTCCTTTTGCCTTAATCATTTCTATCAACTTTTTATATACTGGCTTAAAAATATTCTTCCACATAGCCGGCGAGATAAGAAGTGATCTTTGTGAACCCCAGTCATCATAGAATCCAATCGCATCTACATCTTTTTCTAACCAATACTGCACATACTCAACAAAATAATCTGTTATCTTATCCCGTAATAGATACAACTCCTCTTCTAAATCGCCTAAGTCATAATACATATTTTCTGTTCCTCGGATAAACTGCATTCTTTGAAATACTTCAACATATCCACCAATGCTAAATTGATTCTTACTGCGGACTTCTTTTATTTTGTTATCCACCTGCTCATTATATCGGTTCCATTCGCTTTTAAGCAATTCTATGGGGACTTGGTATTCCCGCGCCTGCGATATGCTCTCTAATGCCGGTTTTTTGACTTCTCCTATCATGCCACCTTGTAGTACCTGCCATTCACTTCCCCATTCATCTACATATTCACCCTCCTCAAACGTACGAGAGTAAAAGTGTCGATCCATTGGACCTACAACTCTTACAAGATCCATTTGATATCCATCAAGGAGTGCTTGTAGTTGTTCTCCATATTGCAGTGTCGTTGCCTTATGAAACCAAATATCTACGGGTATCTGGTCGGGATTCTTATGTTCAAGTGTAGCAATAACTCTTTCACGACTGTTCATCATATTATTATCTCCTTTGCAAAATGTAATATTTTATTGCTTTATTATTTATATAAGCAATTTACATGCCAATTCTTATGAAAAAAAGATCAAACATCCCCTCGACCCACTGTAACATATTTTATATATTCTTTTAACCTATCATTTGAATTAATGATAAATGGCTGCTGGCATATATCTGTTAATTATATGCATCGAATTGATTCATATAATTAACAGATATATGCATCAATTTGATGTACGAATCAAACTGATGCAACAT
>JBFWMP010000128.1:0-8190 GCA_050251575.1 Clostridia bacterium | reverse complement strand
TTGGAAAGAAGGCTACCTGGCAAAGAATAATTTAACTCCTGCATTTCTGGGCGGAGACGAAGCTAAGGAGTATGCGAAGAAAGACACAGATGCATCTATGGCTTTGTTTAAGGCAGTAGGATATTTTGATAAAAAGTAGAATGCCTACAAAGTAGCTGAATAAAAGGACATTTATGGCAAGTTTGATCAATAAGATGCAGTAAGGCTTAGTGATAGGAAGCAGGATTCCTGCTTTTTATCACTTCATTAATTACTTCCGTTATTATAAAGAAAAAGGGGGATTCTCGTGGTAAAATTAATGCCAATTTTTTCTGTAATATTGGGTGTTTATTGGGTAATAGGTGGATTAGGGTACAGAATTTGGGTTGATAATGGTCCTGGTGGAGGGCTGTTCCCGGTAATAGCCGGTATTATTTTAATTATATGTGGAGGGGCAGCAGGATATAAACTCTTTAAAGATAAAACTCCTTCAAATTTCAATATAAAAGCGTTTTTGCCCATAGGCAGCATTTTGCTTACAGCTATTTTTAGTTATGTAGCAGGGTTGATATTGGCCATTGGGATATTTGTTTTTCTATGGCTCAGAATCTATGAAAAGCAGAAAACAACACTTTCATTATCAGTTTCTGTATGTACTGCAGGAGCATTGTATTTGATTTTCGATTTTTGGCTAAAGGTTCCTATTCCCATGGGAGTGCTTGAAAGCCTGCTGTACTACTAATAAATAGAAAAAGAAGGTGAGTTTGAAGCTATGGAAAGTATTAATTTACTAATAGAGGGATTTCAAATTGCATTTACCCCTATAAATTTATTTGCAGCAATCTTTGGAGCTATTATAGGACTGATTGTAGGAGCTATGCCAGGTATTGGAGGAATTACAGGTGTGGCACTTTTACTGCCTCTTACCTTTAAGGTGCCTCCTGCTACAGCCATAATATGCCTAGCGGGACTTTACTATTCTACTATGTATGGCGGTTCGTTCAGTGCAATTCTTTTAAATATACCTGGGGATTCCCCTGCTATTATGACAGCGCTAGACGGATACCCTTTGGCAAGACAGGGTAAGGCAGGTAAGGCACTAGGGACATCAATAGTTTCATCATTTATTGGTGGAACTATAGGGATAATAATTCTGACACTTGGAGCACCTTGGCTTGCAGAAATAGGACTAAAGTTTGGTTCTCCTGAGCTTGCATTGCTTATATTATTTGCTATGACATCTATTGGTTGGCTTCTTGGCGAAAATGTAATCAACGGACTTATTGCCACAGGCTTAGGTATAGTGCTTGCGACTATTGGCGTAGATCAGGCTCTAGGGTTATCTCGTTTTAACTTTGGACAAGTGAATTTATTTGCCGGAGTCCCATTTATTCCATTGATAATAGGTATGTTCGGATTTAGTCAAGTGATTGAAATGGTGCTTCAACCGGACGAAAGTGCTGAAGGTAAGATAAAGTTTACTATAAAGGAAAGTCTGCTTAAAGCCAGTGAAATAAAAAGAATTTTACCTGTTGCACTAAGACAAGGTTTTTTAGGAACATTTATAGGAGTAATGCCTGGAGCCGGTGCAACGACATCATCATTTCTCTCATACATTTTTGAAAAAAGAATAAACAAGAATAGAGATCAAATAGGTAAGGGGGCAGTTGAGGGAATTGCTGCGGCAGAAAGTTCAAATAATGCTGCAGCGGCGGGAGCATTCGCACCGCTATTAACCCTTGGTATCCCTGGCAGTTCAACGGCCGCAGTATTATTAGGTGGACTTATTATGTGGGGGCTTCGCCCAGGACCACTGCTGTTTACAAATAATCCTGAGTTTGTATGGCCGCTGATTGCTTCTATGTACATAGGGAACATCATTTGTTTGATTATTGCATTTGCATGTATTCCTATTCTTGTGAAAGCTGTCTCGGTGCCTAATTCTATAATGATACCGATTATCTCAGCCATTTGCATTATGGCCGCATACTCAGCAAACAATGCTATGTTTGATGTTTTTTTTATGATAGTAATAGGAACAATGAGCTACTTTATGGGTCTTGCAAAAATCCCAACGGCGCCATTGCTTCTTGCATTTGTATTAACACCTATGCTTGAAAAGTATGTACGCCAATCATTTGATATGACAAAAGGTGATATAAGCATATTCTTCCGTAATGGGATTTGTTGGACATTTATTATACTTACAATCGTTCTTTGTATTTCACCTATTATAACTAAGAGAACTGCAACTGCAAAGCAGAAAAAGGAAGGGGAGTAAGAAATATTTTATGTATTTTAACTATAAAGATTCAAAAAGCATTAAAGTACCGCATCCGTTTTCTAGGATAATAACACCTATATTTATGGGGGATACTTCAGAATATTCTACAAATTTCTCTGTGCATATAACTGAGTGGGAGCCAGGGTGTAGGATCGATTTGCATTCTCATCCGACCGGTATGGAAGCTATGTATTTGATGTCTGGAAAGGGGAAAGCGTTTATTGATGGAAAGGAATATGATTTTGTTCCCGACAGCATGATTGTTGCAGCGCCAGGAGCAAAGCATTGTATTGAGAATACAGGGAATGAGGTATTAAGAGTTTTATGCGTATTTTCACCGCCTGTTACAGCGAAGGGGTTGGAAGAAAGAGCCATTCAGGCAATAAGAGCATCTAGTCATTAGTGTTGCATAACTCATATTCAGATGAATTCTCTTTTTTAATTTTAAGAATTTACAATTGTAAATTAATTTTGTATAATTGAAGATATTATTATCTGTATTAAGGAGAATTATAGTGAATGTAGAAAGCAGCACAGCAGCTTTTTTAGAAGGGATAGACCGAATTATATTCGATATGGATGGGGTTATTACCAGTGAACAAAATTACTGGAATGCTGCAGCTTTGACAATTTGGGAGATGCTAAACAGCAATAAATATTTTGGTAGTCAGAATATCAAGATAGATTTGTCCTTACAAGAAATTCAAGAAATTAGGGACACTATATTTGCAAATGATGAACTTATATCTTTGTTGAAAGATAGAGGGATCAATACAAATTGGGATCTGGCATACGTAGTAGTAGGGGTATCGCTGATTGTTTTAGTGGATAGTGGTCAGTGGAAAGTGGATAGAGAGCATTCGTTAGGGTTGCGGGAAATTACTCCCCACTCCCCACTTCTCACTCCCCACTATAAGCATGTCTATCAGTATTTTTCAGAAAGTTCCATACAAGGATATGAGATATATGACTTTATAGAAAATAAGCTTTTTGATATAACAGGAAAACCAAAACTGTATTTTAAAAGACATGGTGAGCTGTGGGGCATATGTCAGCAGGTTTTTCAAGAATGGTATATGGGGGACCAAACCTATTTTGAAATCTATGGGAAAGAACCTGAACAAAAAGGGAAAGAAGGGCTGGTTTATTTTGAACAGCCAATCATACCGTTAGAAGATTTAAAAAAAATTCTTAAGAGTCTATATTCATCCGGTATCCGTTTAGGAATCGGAACAGGAAGACCTTTTATTGAAATAGATCAACCGATTACTTCTTGGGGAATAAAGAAATATTTTGATGAGCAATCTTATATTACATATGATGAAGTGGCTGAGGCGGAAGAAAAACTGAGATGGGATTATACCGGAACCAGTTTGGCAAAGCCTCACCCTTATGTATTTCTTAAAGCAATATATGGAAAAGAATATCCGGATGCTGTATTATTAGAAGGATTGTATGATAGGAAGCAGATAGAAAGAACTCTTATTATAGGAGATGCAGGTTCAGATATTATGGCAGCAAAAGCGATAAGCTGTAAATTTGCAGCAGTGCTTACAGGGGTATCGGGGGAGAAGGCAAGGAAGTATTTTGAAGAAATGAAAGCAGATTATATATTAAGCAGTATAAGAGAACTGATAAATTCTTAAATGAAATATAGCTCCGAGCTCCAAACTCCGAGCTCCGGGCTAAAAAACGGAGGGATAAGATGACTATACATATCCAAACACCGCTAACACACGATAAGTTAAGAGAACTGAAGGCAGGAGACAGCGTGCTGATTTCTGGCACAATCTATACAGGAAGGGATGCAGCCCATAAAAGGATGATAGAAGCATTAGAGAAAGGAGAGTCTCTTCCCTTTGATATAAAAAATCAAATTATTTATTATGTTGGACCATGTCCGGCAAAACCGGGACATATCATTGGATCCTGCGGACCTACTACGAGTGGCAGGATGGATGCCTATGCACCAATACTTATTGAAAAGGGATTAACCGGAATGATAGGAAAAGGTTTGCGGAATCAACAAGTAGTAGAAGCGATGATGCAGTATGGATCAATCTATTTTGGCGCAATTGGAGGAGCTGGGGCTTTGATTGCCAAAACTGTAAAAAGTCAAGAAATAATTGCCTATGAAGATTTGGGCACTGAAGCTATACGAAAACTAGTGGTTGAAAACTTTCCGGTAGTGGTAATAATTGACCATAAAGGAAATAATCTTTATGAAACAGGAAGGAAAGAATATCAAGATAGCTGGGAGATGGAAGCTGGGAACCCGGAGTAAAAATATGCTGCTATTTCTAATATCAGTTCGTTTATAATAGTTAATATTTTTTGTAATAAAACCAATAGAGTAATAATCTATAAGGCATTGCATTTTATCAAAGTAATAGTATATAATAAATAGTAGAAAGTATTTCTTAGTTATGATTAATTAATCATAACTATACTTATAATAAAGCTCGTAGTTAGGTGTCTAAGATTTGGACTGTTGTTAAAGTTCCAAGTTCCAAGCTTCAAGCCATATAATAACATAAGGAGGGCTTAAATATGCCTAAAGTTACTTTAGATACGATTATTGCTGATGTTCTAAAAATGGATAGGGGCACAGTACCTATTTTCTTAAATGCAGGGATGCACTGTTTAGGATGTCCTTCATCATCAGGTGAAAGCATCGCAGATGCGTGTGCAATTCATGGAATAGATGCAGAGCAATTAGTAAAGGAATTAAATGAATTTATGGAGAATAATTCAAACGAGTAAAATGAGTAAGTAAAGTAAATAAGACATCCTATGTGATGTCTTATTTGTTTTAGGAGGCATAAGCAGTGAATGCTTTCAGAGCTATCAAAACTTATATAATTTCAAAAATATATCCGCAAAGTTATCTATCTCCGGAATTGATAGCTTTATTATCTGTGCATGGGATTTTTTTGTTGGCAGTAGGATTATCTAATACTTTTATCAGCGTGTTCTTGTTAAAGGTAGAAAAAGATTTGAGCATTGTAGTATTATTCAATGCTATTTATTATGCAACAATACCCATTATATTTATATTTGGAGGATGGCTGGCAAAAAGACTGTCACTTACGTTCAATCTTCGAATAGGGATTCTATGTTACAGTGCTTTGTTTATTGTACTTCTTATTGTTCAGGATAGAGCACCATCCTATATAGGGTTGTTAGGAGTTATGATGGGAATCAGTGCAGGATTTTATTATCTGAGCTATAATGTATTGGGATATGATTTCTCTACCAATGATAACAGGGATTATGTGATGAGTATTCAAGGATTAGTGTTTTCTATTGCTACCATGATTGCAACTTTTACTGCCGGGATAATTATTGAGTCTTTTAAAGGCTTAAAAGGATATATCATTATTTTTTCAGCTTCTTTAACTCTTTTTATTATTGCAGGAGTATTAAGTTCAAAAATACCTACAAAAGCGATTGATAAGCAGTATTATATAAAATCCATCCTATTTATGCCTTTTAAAAAGAAGAATTGGCGTTATGTTATGTTAGGAGAACTGCTGAGAGGATTCCGTGACGGCGTCATGTTATTTTTAATGGGAATACTATTATATATCATTGTGAACAGAGAAGCATATATCGGATCATTAACGTTAATCAGTTCAGCTGTGCAGCTTATTTCATTTTATTACATAAGTAAAAAGATGAACCCCTATTCTCGTAAAAAGTATATGCTGATAGGGGCAATCTTTATTACATTAGTCAGTTTAGTTTTTCTATATGAGATTAATATATGGACTATCTTTATATATGGTATTATTTCTTCTTTCTATATCACATTTATTAATAATTCCACTATAGGGATTATTTACTGGGTAATACATAAGACACCTAACAGTAAAAAGAGGAGAATTGAAGGGATTGTCGTGCGGGAAGTATATCTTAACGTGGGTAGGGTTGCAGGAGTACTTTTATTATTAGTATTTGTACAAGATTTGAAATCCATGGCACTTTTTATCCTAGGACTTGGAGCTTCTCAAATCTTAATGTGGCATCTATTTTGTAAGGTAAAATTAGAATAAAGTCGAATGTTTTTTTGTATTTTACAAAAAATATTCGGTAATTTCATTGCTTTTTATTTAGTTATCTGCTATTATGTATAAGGAATATGATGTTTTGCAGAGTTTTATTAGGCAGGGGCTTCTGGCCCTGTCTATGTTAATGTTTGGATATTCTATACAAAGGAAGGGCTATAAAATGAAAAAAAGTTATGAGGTAATAATCATTGGAGCTGGTCCTGCAGGTATTTTTACAGCACTAGAACTATCTAAAAAGAATAAAGAGATGAGTATTTTAATTATAGATAAAGGAAGACAAATTAATAAAAGAGTATGCCCTGCAAGGAAGACAGGTAAATGCGTAAACTGTGACCCTTGTTCTATTGTAAATGGATGGTCAGGAGCAGGTGCGTTTAGTGATGGGAAACTGTCACTTGGTACAGATGTAGGAGGAAATGTCAAGGACTATATAGGAGAAGAAAAAACAGCAGAATTAATAAAGTATGCAGATCAGATTTACCTGGAATTTGGTGCTCAGAAAGCAGTATACGGAGAGAATGACAAGCGTGTGGATGAAATTATGTATGAGGCTTCAAAACATAATATACAATTGATACCATGTCCGGTTAGGCATCTTGGTACAGAAAAGGCTTTTGATGTACTGGGTGGAATGTATAAGTATCTTTTGAATCATACTAATATAGAATTCAGAGAGTTAACTTCTGTTACCGAGATACTGTGCGAACAGGGAAAGGCTACGGGAGTGATGATGCAGACTAAGGGGAAAGAGCCGGAAAAGATATCGGCTAGGTATGTTGTCATTGCCCCAGGTCGTGAAGGTGCTCAATGGCTGACTAAGCAGGCACGAGAGCTAGGCATCAAGACAAAGAATAATGCAGTGGATATAGGTGTTAGAGTAGAAGTACCGAATTCTGTTATGGATCATCTGACTAAAGATTTATATGAAGCAAAGCTTGTATATTATTCTGATACATTTGAGAATAAGGTAAGAACTTTCTGCATGAATCCTGGCGGTGTGGTATCTGAGGAGCATTATGACGGACATATAGCGGTGGTAAATGGTCACAGTTATGCAGATGATAAGCTTAAGACGAATAATACCAATTTTGCGATGCTGGTGTCTACTACTTTTACAGAGCCTTTTGATGAGCCCATTAAATATGGCAAGTATATTGCAGATCTTGCAAATATGCTTACCGGTGGCGGCATTATGGTGCAGCGTTTGGGCGACTTGCTGAAGGGAAGAAGAACCGACTACAGCAGATTAAAAAAATCAACAACCATACCAACCTTAAAGAGTGCAGTTCCGGGAGATTTAAGCTTTGCTTTGCCCCATAGGCATTTAATGTCTATTATAGAAGCATTAAAGGCATTGGACAAAGTAGCACCTGGAATGTATTCAAAGAATACATTGCTTTATGGTTGTGAGATAAAGTTCTATAGCAGCCAAGTTGAAGTGAACCATAATTTTGAGACAGACATTGCGAACTTATATACTATAGGAGACGGAGCAGGTATTACCAGAGGTTTGATGCAGGCATCGGTAACCGGAGTGGTGGTAGCGAGAGACATTGTAAAAAAATTGAGAATTGAGAATTGAAAATTGAGAATTTTATTGAGGTAAAAGTTACAAAGTTAATAACTTGGAAGTAAATATATCTTTATATCTGTAAGCTTAGTGAGTTGGAAATTGAAGAGTGTGCGAAATGTATCAGTTTAAGCTAATTCTGCATTCTCAATTCTCAATTCTCAATTCAAAAATGGGGAGGAATACAGTATGGCAACTAAGGTAGTAATTGGCGCCCAATGGGGCGATGAAGGAAAAGGTAAGATTATTGATATCCTTGCACAACAGTCTCAGGTAGTAGTAAGGTC
>JBFWMP010000127.1:7164-8337 GCA_050251575.1 Clostridia bacterium | reverse complement strand
AAAAAATCAAATGACTTAAATACTATGCTGCAGCTGGAAAAAAGAATAACTGAAATTACCTATGAGATTGAAAGATTAAAAGGATCCCTACGCAAATGGGATAACTTGGTAGAATTCTCCACCATCACCATAGAACTTCATGAAAAAGTACCTGAAAATCTGCGAACCAAATCCAATGGCTACGGTGAAAGACTATTAGATGCACTTATGGATAGCTTTGAGGATACCATAAGAGCGTTAGGAAATCTGGTCATCGGAATAATCCGCCTACTCCCTACACTCACGATTTTAGGGCTTCTATTCCTCATTGCCAGACCTTTTATAGCAAAATTCTTTAAGAAAAAAGATATTCAAGGATAATAAACATAAAGTGTTAAAGATACTACTTTATGTCATTCTGAGCGGCAGCGAAGAATCTTATTACTATGTCTCAGATCCTTGCTCTGCTCAGGATGACAACCAAAGCTGGTTATTAAAGTAGTCATCCAATATACTGAAGCCTTCCTGAAAATACTAGAATTCCCATGACAATTAATATGATTCCTGAAACAATGTTAATCACTCTCTGATGCTTTTGGATTGATACAAACAAATCTTTCAGCTTGTCAAAAAGCATCGCCGACATCAGGAAAGGGATACCCAGACCCAAAGAGTATGTGACAAGGAGAAGAATTCCTCGCCCTAATGTTTGGGAGGTTCCTGCTAAAAGAAGCACAGACCCTAAAAACGGTCCTACACAGGGTGTCCAACCAAGGCTGAAAACTGCCCCAAATAACATGGAGCTTCCGAATCTCAACTCTTTAAATTCCATATGAGCTCTCTTTTCAAAATTCAGAAAATCCAGTCTTAGCAATCCTGTGAAATATAATCCGAAAACTATAATTACTATGCCGCTTATTTTTCCTAATAACCCAATATAATTTCTCAGCAATCCACCAACAGTTGTCGCTGAAGCACCAAGCAGCGTAAAAATAATAGTAAACCCCAGTATAAATGCCAGTGTATTTATAATCAGCCTTTTATTGAATACAGAAGAAGTATGTTCATTGGGTGCAGCACCGGCAAGATATACAAAATAAATAGGAAGCATTGGCAAAATACATGGTGAGATAAAAGTAAGAATACCTTCAATAAATACCATCAAAAAAGAAACATCCCTCATTATATACCCCC
>JBFWMP010000127.1:0-7064 GCA_050251575.1 Clostridia bacterium | reverse complement strand
TTGGGTGCAGCACCGGCAAGATATACAAAATAAATAGGAAGCATTGGCAAAATACATGGTGAGATAAAAGTAAGAATACCTTCAATAAATACCATCAAAAAAGAAACATCCCTCATTATATACCCCCCTTTAATAGCTTGGAGCTTGGAGCTTGGAGCTTGGCGCTTGGCGCTTGGCGCTCGGAGTTTGGCGCTTGGCGCTCGGAGTTTGGCGCTTGGAGCTTGGAACTCTAAGGAGACTACTGAAGAAGTCAAATAATATGAAAGAGAGCCAAGAATGTGATTCTGAGTAGAGCGAAAAATCTTAGTATTGAAGCTGCTTTAAAGATTCTTCATTTCATTCAGAACGACACAAGTTTGGACTCTCCCAGCTCCAGGCTCCTAGCTCCTAGCTCCTAGCTCCCAGCTCCCAGCTCCCAGCTCCCAGCTCCCAGCTATATTACTATTCTTCAATCACTACCGGCTCAGAATATTCCTGTCCCTGCAAATCAACCGTTACTTTCTTCATCATTTGCGGATCTAATGGCTTATCTCTATAATCCTTCTTTACAGCTACAATCTTATCCGCAGCTTCCATTCCTTCAATTACTTTTCCGAAGGCAGCATACTGCCCGTCAAGATGAGGTGCATCAGCAACCATGATAAAAAACTGAGAGCCTGCCGAATCAGGATGAGCTGCTCTAGCCATGGATAGAACACCGCGGCTATGCTTAAGCTCATTTTTAAAACCATTCTTAATAAATTCTCCTTTAATATTGTAGCCAGGTCCACCTACACCTTCTCCTTGGGGGCATCCTCCCTGAATCATGAAACTGGGAATCACTCTATGGAATATGATCCCATCGTAAAAACCTTTCTGTACAAGTGAAATAAAGCTGTTTACTGTATTTGGTGCAATATCAGGATATAATTCTATCTTGATAATTCCTCCATTTTCCATTTCAATCGTTACTATTGGATTAGCCATTTGTTTATTTCTCCTCTCATTGGTATGTTTTCAGAATTATTATACCATATATACCCTCAGACTATCATAGGATAAACATCATTTCTCTTCTTTCCAAACATCCTGCATCAGTTTTTCAATCTCTTCCTTTCTTTTTTCCGTTTCACAACGGTCACTATGAAAAAACCCGTCCACGATATCCAGTACATCACCCTCCCGTGCGCAAGGAGGCAGCAAACTTCTGGCAATCTGCTGTATTTGCCCGTCATCTAATTCTATTATCGCAAAATCACCTTCAAATCGATCGACTATAGCTTTCATGCACAATCTCCTTTATATACATTTATATACACTATTTTTCTGTTATTACATTGATTTGCTTACCATCACTCATCATCACTACCGTGCCCTGCTTATCGGTTCTGAATGTCTTTACGCCGCTTTTATCCAACTTCTCAATCACTTCTTTGTGCGGATGCCCATAAGAATTCTGATCTTCTACACTGATTAACGCATAAGCCGGACTGACTGCCTTCAAAAATTCTGTTGTTGTAGAAGAAGCAGATCCATGATGTCCTACCTTCAGAACATCTGCCTTTAATTCCCCTCTAAAAGCTTTCAGCATCTCCTTCTCAGAAACATCCTCAGCATCTCCTGTAAATAAGAAAGAGGTGTCTCCATACGTTAATTTTGTTACAATACTATAATTATTCAATTCCTCGTATTTTGTTGACAAAGGTGCTAAGAACTGCAGCTTCAAGCTATCTTGCTCAAAAATATTTTCTCCTGTCACAGGGCTAGAAACCTTATAGTCTTTTTCCTGCACAGCCAATAATACATCCTTAAAGGTTTTAGACGCATGCGATATCTTGGGCATATAAATCTTACCGATATCAAAGCTTTTGATAACGCTGTCCAACGCACCTATATGATCCTCATGAGGATGCGTACCAATTAGAATATCGATACGCTCTATTCCTTGACTTTTCAAATAACTTATTACTTTATCCTCATCCGTATTATTCCCCGCATCTATCAGCATAGTCAATGTACCGGGCAAATTAACCAAAATACTATCCGCCTGACCTACATCAATATAATGCACTGCAAGACCTTGCCCCTCCTGCTTAACTATAGTATTAACAGTTCTTTCATCCTGTAATTGGACAGCCCATATAAAAAGAATTGCAATCAGCACCATAATTAACTTTATCCGTTTTTTAAACATCCCTTCAACTCCCATTCTTTATGAAAATATTATAGCATATAATGCTAAATATGAAACATTGAATTATATTCCATAATATAGTAAAATATTATTAGTAAATTCTCACAAGTGGCATACGAGGAGGTAAATATGAATAATGTCAAAGTGCTTTTCGCTTCTTCCGAGGTAGTCCCGTTCGCTAAAACCGGCGGATTGGCAGACGTTGCCGGTTCCCTCCCTAAAGCGCTTAAAAAATCAGGTATAGATATCAGAATTGTAATGCCTAAATATAAAGGAATCCCTCAAAAATATGTAGATAGCATGGAATATATCGGATATATCTATGTAGATATAGGTTGGAGGCATCAATACTGTGGTATATTGAAAACAGAATATGATGGAGTTACCGTTTATTTTATAGATAATGAGTATTATTTTTATCGGGATGATTTGTATGGATACCATGATGAAGCAGAGCAATTCATCTTTTTCTCCAAAGCACTACTTGAGATGCTTCCCCAAATCCAGTTCCAACCGGATATCATCCATTGCAACGACTGGCAAAGCGGAGTAGTCAGCTTACTACTGAATGCCTGTTATCAAAAACAAGATTTCTTTAAGAATATCAGAACCATATTTACAATCCACAATCTCAAATATCAAGGAATCTTTCCCAAAAAGGTCTTTACCGATTTGCTTGGTGTGGGTTGGGAACACTTTACTGCCGATAAAGTTGAGTTCCATGACCAGATAAACTGTATGAAAGCAGCACTAGCTTATTCGGATATTATCAATACCGTCAGCAAAACCTATGCAGAAGAGATCAAATATGAGTTTTTTGGTGAAAATCTTCAAGATATGATTAGAAAACGTGCGCAAGACTTATATGGTATTGTGAACGGCATCGATATGGAAACGAATAATCCTGCAACAGACAAAAGATTATTTGCCTCTTATGATGCAGACCACCTGGAAGGAAAAAGTCAAAATAAGAAACAGCTGCAGGAATACCTGAAGCTGCCCGTTAGAGAAGATGTTCCTATGATTGGCATTATCTCACGTTTGGTAGCGCAAAAGGGTTTTGACCTAATCGCCTGCATACTCCAGGATATACTTCACCTGGACATCCAGCTTGTAGTGCTGGGAAACGGTGAGCACCAGTATGAAGAACTATTCAAACACGCTGCCTCCCTGTATCCCTCAAAGGTATCTGCAAACATTTTATATGATGGGATTCTAGCCCAAAGGATATATGCAGGCGCAGATATGTTTCTCATGCCTTCCTTGTTTGAGCCCTGCGGACTAAGCCAACTATTCAGTCTTCGCTACGGCACCGTTCCCATCGTACGTGAAACCGGCGGCTTAAATGATACCATTCAGGCCTATAATGAGTCCACCGGTGAAGGCAACGGCTTCAGCTTTACCAACTACAATGCCCATGATATGCTATACACCATCAAACGAGCCATTCACTTCTATTATGATAAAGAAGCATGGAATAAGCTGATACATCGAGGCATGGAAGGAGACTGCAGCTGGAATAAATCGGCTCAGGAATATATCGAGTTATACAAAAAAGCCTTAAAACTATATTAACGCTTCTTGAGGAACTTCGATGGATTTGATTATATACGCGAACTTACCCATTGGTGTTTCCACATTCACCTGTTCATTTGGTCTCTTAAGCAGCAATGCTTTTCCCATAGGAGATAGGTAAGAAGCTGTCTCCGTTTTAAATGCCATCTTGCTTTCAAAAGGAGAGACAATCTGATATTTCTCTATTTCATTATATTGTAAGTCTTCTAATTCAACAATGCTTCCAATAATTACACAAGGGCAGGCACTCTTAATAGCATCGTCTACCTTATAGTTTGAAATATATCCTTCGATTTTCTTGATATATTCTGTAATCACTGCTTCATACGCATCTCGCTTTTCCGTGATATCAGGATAATATTTCCCCAAGACTTGTTCTTTTTCTTCTTCAATATTTACTAAATGTTTTACCATTATTTCAAACATTTGTTTTGATACTACTTCTTTACTCATCTTGAATCCCCCTTTGTGAATATTACATTTAATGGAAACTGTCAAATAATACAAGAAGACACCCCGCAGTAAAACTGCAAAATGCCTTCTCCTTTAATATATCATTATTTCTAATCATTGTCAATAGTGGGCGCGTATTCCATTTAATTGAAGGTCAGATAAAAAAATCAATTGCCCTCAT
The DNA here is from genome assembly GCA_050251575.1 of Clostridia bacterium. Taxonomy (GTDB): domain Bacteria; phylum Bacillota; class Clostridia; order SK-Y3; family SK-Y3; genus X23. The sequence continues at coordinate 2,682 of JBFWMP010000127.1, read as the reverse complement.
CTAAAGTGTCTTATAAGTTATATATTATCGACTAACAGAATTTCTATTATTATAGTCGCTTTTTAACATCTGAATATTACCATCAATATTGATAATTGTTCCATTATAACAATGAGCATTTACTTTCCCATTCTTACTCAAAACTCTGCAATATGTATGGATTCCATTATGCGAACCAATTGTTCCCGCCTTAATGTTTTTCCCCGCAATCAGCATACCACCTTTCACACTGCTTGCAGACCGTTTATACAGTATTACATCTTTTGCAATTAAGTTAGATTGATAACTCCCTTCACCAGTAACTATGATGTGCCCACATGATTGAATAGTTGCATTTTGAGCATATTGTATCGTTACATTTGCATTATGAATATATAGATTTCTTATCAATCTCATATGTTCAATTAACTCTTCATTGAGATCTCTTACTTGCCTTTGGTCTCTTATCTGCAATGCATTAATACCTATTAAAGAATCCTTAGTCTTCTTTAATAGATCAGATATTGTACCTGCATCATCATCTTCCAATAATGAGGATACCTTTTCGATTTCCTCAATACACTTTTTAATAGTGTCTCTTTTAGAGTAAATTGTAGACAGCACTATTTTAAGACCTGATTCCTTGTGTGCTTCTATTTGTTCTATAATTCCATTAATGATTTCTACTATATCTTCTATTAATGGGGCAATACAGAAATAGTTGGTCATATTCATTCCTGCTACTACCTTTCCTCCTATCACTTTCCCAACGATATTAATATCTTCATTTGAAATTATCTTAGCATTGAAAATGGACCCAAATACTTTTATTTTTCCTTTTGCAGCAACTCTCATGTTATCCATTATATTTCCTTTAATGATTACATCTCCATCAAACTCAATATTTCCTGTGTTTTTATCAACATCACTTGCAATAACAAGTAACGGTATAACACTTATCATTCCATTTTTTATCACGGGTCTGCCACTTATAGATGCTACCACTTTTACACTATTATCTAGAAGTATTGCCCCTTTGCCAACTCTAAGTAATTCATCTTCCGTCTCTCTGGCTTTTACCACTTCGCCTGTAACAGTAGCACCATCTCTTCCCGGCAATGCCGGCATAATCTTAACTGCTAAAACATCACCAATATATGCAATTACTGCATCATCTTCCTCTGTCTCATCAAAATAATATCTTATCTGTGTTTTTACACCATCAATCGGCTTTTCCCCTCTTGCAACAATAATACTACCACCCATACGCGATTTAACTAATTTATTTATTGCCTCAATATCTATAAACTCTAATTTTACATTGGCATCATTTAACACCTGAATACATTCCTCTAAAGTTACATTCCTAGGTTGTATCTCTTTAAAATTTGAATAAATTTGTATACTTATATCCCTTTTAGAATCTTTCACATAAAACTCTTTTCCTTTTTCTTTATATACTTTTAAAATGGCTTGCATTCTATCTTCTGAAAATCCTACAATAATCTCAGTAACTGGCTCTATAATTTTAGGCCTAAATTCGACAATATCTTTCTCTGTTAAAATGATTGTATCTTTTATTTTCTTATCATTCACAAATACATCTATATTAGGATCATTTGCAATAATAGAAGCATATCTTCCATCATCTTTAGGATTGACGACTTTTAAAATCCCATCTCTAACTTCTACATGTCCGTTCTTCCAATCTTGTGGTTGTTTTTTCACGCTGACCTTCTTTTGAGGCTTCTTAATTGTAACCTTATATTCTCCTTTTCTTTTAATTAATCCCCAAAATATATTAGTAGGCTTTTTAATAATAGTTAATTTAAATTTATCATCACTATATCCATAAGCCTGTTTTACTAATAACCGGGCATCCATTTCACTATAAGCTTTGACTTTCATTTTCCCACCTCTTATACACTCTCTTAAATACTACCTAGCACTTTGTGAAATTAAAATAGTCAAATTTGTTCTTTATAACATTGATTCTTATTAAATTGTACAAAAAAAGGCAACCTTAAAGTCACCTCCCATATAAGTCCATAACATAATAAGTCCTTAACATAAGGATAAGTAACCCGACCATCATATCACTTAAACGACTTAGATTCGTGGCTTTGCGTCACCATCTTTCGATGACTTTGCCTTTTTGTATCAACTCATATCACTATTATAAATACTTAGAAACATTAAAGTATTCCTATCATTCTTCTTCATCATATCATTTTTTCGACAAATTTCAACATTTTTCTGCAATCTTACACGAGAAAGTTACGTAAAATCATAACCTTTTAGGATTCCAATGCTAAGTGGCTAGTCATACTATAGGTTGAATAAGTCGCAAGGGCTATTTTGTGGGAAACTGACATACTACAGTAATATTTAATTTAGGTATAGGACTAATTACTCCTATATTTCATTCTGATAATATAAAAGATACTAGAATTCCTTCTACAACTTTATTGCGGTGTGTTTAGTTCTGTGCATAAATAAAAAGCGCCGGATGGTTAACCCATCTGACGCTTTGTAACTTCTGCGAGCATACTCTGTAATTCCAAGCAACTTGCCTGGTAATTGATAACAAATTATCTCTTTGAGAACTGTGGCGCTCTTCTTGCACCTTTGAGTCCGTATTTCTTTCTTTCTTTCATTCTTGGGTCTCTTGTCAAGAATCCGGCTTTCTTCAAAGCAGGTCTG
>JBFWMP010000126.1:0-8413 GCA_050251575.1 Clostridia bacterium | reverse complement strand
CTTATAGGATTTGCTTTTTTGGATATAAAGCATTCTATCGCATGACAAAAGGCATCTGCTCCTGTTGATGCAGTGACAGAAGGTGGAAGCTTCAAAGTCATCTCTGCATCAAGTATTACGTAGTCTGGAATGAAGTTCTGATTCACAATTCCAATTTTTAATTCTTTTTCCGGTACCACAACGATTGAATTTGGGGTTGCCTCTGAACCTGTTCCTGCAGATGTAGGAATAAAAATTGTAGTGATTCCTTTATTTTTAATAATAGATGGATTCAAAAGATCTTCTGCATAAGCTGGATTAGTAGCTAATACTGCCAACATTTTGGCAGTATCCATTACACTTCCTCCACCTATTGCTAGAATAACTTCTATCTTTTCATTTTTAATCTCTTCATATATCTCAACAACTTGCTTATACTCCGGCTCTCGAGGAACATCTTTTATTAGTCTAGTATTATACTCAGAAAGCAACTTTTCTGCTTTTAATGTAATACCAGTACCATATACCCCTTGATCTGTTAGTATTAGTATGTTTTGTATACCTGCATCTTTTATTATAGCTGAAATCTCAGAAATACTTCCGCATCCAACTATTACTCTCCGAGGCAGTCCCATTTCATATATGTTTGTCATATTATTCTCCTTTATTGTTTCTCAAACTTACTCAGGACTGCTTTTAATGCAGCGTCCAATTCGGGATTATCAATGTTAAAGGGAGCTCTGCATGGACCTACATCATAACCCATTAACTCTGTTGCACGCTTTATTATTGAATTAGGATTCCCCATCTTGAATACTTCCCTTATAGGTCTTATGCTGGATTGAGCTTTTTTAGCCCCCTCTATATCTCCTTGTATAAATCTTTCATAGATTGCAACCAATTCATTCGGAACAATATTTGCACATCCTGCAATTCCACCTTTACCACCGGCAAGAAGATTCCATAATATAAGAGAATCGTTCCCGGAGAGAACTGAAAAATCATCATCTGTCACTTCAATATATTTAAGGATATTATCAAAATTTCCACTGCTATCTTTTACAGCAACGATATTCTCAATTTTAGAAAGTTTTCCGACAGTATCTGCATCCATATTGATACCGGTACGCCCAGGAATATTGTAAAGAATGATAGGAATATCTACCGCTTCTGCAATGTCTTTAAAATGGTTGTAAAGAGCCTTCTGATTGCTGGCAGCATAATAAGGGCAAACAATTGATACTGCATGTGCACCTAAATCTTTAGCTTTTTGTGTTAATGCTATCGTTTCTTTTGTGGTTGTACAGCCTGTGCCTGCATAAATAGGAAGTCTATCCTTATTTTCATCCAGTACAATTTCCATAATCCTTATCTTTTCTTCATAATTAAGTCCATAAAACTCCCCATTTGTTCCAAGGCAAAAAAGACCATGTATCCCTCTATCCACAAAACGATTTACCTGATTTCTCAGTTCTTTCTCATTGATTGTTTCATCCGCATTCATAGGTGTTAACATTGCTACAATAATCCCTTTTGGTTTAAACATGATATCTCTCCTTTACTATTATGTTAAGTTTCGTAGTATTGTCGACAATTTACATTATACGATACATATTCTACGCAAATTTCATTTCTCCTGCTTTTCAAAGAAAGTTTTTTATTATTTTTTTAGCTTTCTATGTTCTGCAAACTTAACCGCATATTGTATAGCATTAAGCATACTTTCTGGCGTGGCTGTGCCTTTTCCCGCTTTTCCAAATGCAGTACCATGATCTACAGAAGAGCGAATGATCGGAAGTCCCAATGTGATGTTTACACCACTTACAGAATTCCATTTCTTTTGTTGCTCATCGTAGGTAAAACCTACTACCTTTAATGGAATATGTCCTTGGTCATGATACATAGCGACTACGATATCATACTGGCCTCCTCTTGCCTTAGAAAAAACCGTATCAGGAGGCACAGGGCCCTCTGCATTAATCCCTAGCGTATTTGCCTCCTTTATTGCAGGCATAATCTCTTTTTCTTCCTCCCAACCAAATAGTCCCCCATCACTTGCATGAGGGTTCAATCCTGCGACACCAATTCTCGGTTCTGCTATCCCAAAATCCCTCATAGCGTTATACGCGAGCTTAATAACTGCAAGTACTCTTTCTTTCTTTACATTGTCGCATGCCTGACGCAAAGATACGTGGGTAGATACATGAGCCACTCGCAAGGTTCCTTCTGCCAACATCATTGTATAATCCTTCGTATCAGTAAAATGTGCATATATTTCAGTATGTCCCGTATAATGGAAGCCTGCCTTGTTGATACCTTCTTTATGTATAGGTCCGGTAACAGTTGCATCGATTTCGTTCTCCATCGCAAGTTCTATCACTTTTTTGATGGCTTCGAAAGCAGCTTTTCCGGCCATTGCTGAAACTTTACCGTGTACAAGCTCTTTTACATCCACGTTCTTTAAGTCAACTACATCCATAGTACCGTATTCAAATTTAGCATCAGATACCTTGTTGATAACATTCACCTTAAGGTCTACCTTTGCTATCTTTATCGCCTGCTCCATGGCTGAAGCATCTCCCGTAATGAGAGGTCTGCACATCTCATATACTTCTTTTTCTGCTAAGGACTTCGCTGCAATTTCAGGTCCTATCCCAGAGGGATCTCCCATAGAAATTCCTATAATAGGTAGTTGATTGTTCATTCGACATCTTCCTTTCAATAACTGTTTAACAAATTTTATTATATTGATTGCCTAATACTCCCTCTAATTTACTCAATAAAAGTGCCTGTTCTACTTCCAAATTGGATGGTCATAAGCTTCCTTATTGGCAACATATGGCCATTTTTCACCATTCAGTATTGCCACTACACCTTCCGCAGCCATGGTAGCCATTCGTGAAGCAGCTTCTTTTGTCTGAGCCGCCATGTGCGGAGTAAGAATAACATTTTCAAGTGTTGTAAGTATGTGACCTTTCGGTAATGGTTCATCATAAAACACATCCAACGCAGCACCGGCAATTTTTTTCTCCTGCAGTGCTTCAATCAATTCAGGCTCATTAACAACTTCACCACGGGAGCAATTAATCAAGAAGGCGTCCTTCTTCATCAGACCTAATTCCTTAGTGCCAATCAAGCCTCTTGTTCCTCCTGTAAGAGGTGTATGTATAGAAATAAAATCTGCTTCCTGCAACAGAACTTCCATATTTGCGTAATATGAAAACCCGTCACTTTCAATCTTTTCTCGTTGAACATAAGGATCATAAATACCAACTTCCATACCCAAACCCTTGCATAATCTGCCTACTACACTGCCAATATTCCCAGACCCTATCAGCCCTAACTTTTTTCCGGCTAATTCAACAGCTTTATAACTGCTTCTTACCCCAAAGTTTCCTTTGCGCGTTTCCGCATCACTAAACCTGATATCCTTAGCTGCCGTAAAAATAAGACCTATTGTATGCTCAGCCACTGAAAGGGTGTTAGCGCCGGGAGCAATCACAACAGGAATTCCTCTCTCGGTCGCAGCCTTTAGATCTATGTTATCCACACCGACACCCGGACGCCCAATGGCTCTTAGATTCGGTGCAGACATAATAGCTTCCTTGTCCATAGAGCCGATTCTGATGATAACTCCATCAGCAACAGCAAGCTCCGAAGCAATTTCTCTCGGGTTACCATTATTCGGAATAATAACATTAACCTTGTCCTTCAAAACATTCATTCCATCCTCGTGAAGTCTGTGGGAAATAACAACATTTTTCATAAACTAACCTCCTGCAAAATATAAATTCAGACTATATCTGTCCTTTTAGATATTGAATCGCTTTCATGATAACATTTTCGCTCCCAAAGCCACCTGCTTTAGTAACAATAGGTACTTCCTGTCCATTTTCCTGAAGGATAATACCTACGGGAATAAAAGGCTCTACTTCATCTGCAATTCTCACAGCTTTTGCCTTTATACATCTGCAGATGGTATTCAAGGTGTCTCCTCCAATAACCATTACCCCGGAAATCTCGCATTTCCCGATAACCGTCATAAAAATTTCAGATAAATTATCTTGGATCTTTTTGCTATCGGACAAAAGTGCCTGACCATCACCATTATATTGGACTGCGATTTCGTCTTTCCCTTCGCCTGCACCATCTATAATGACGTCTTTTCCCTCTTTCAGATTTACAATTGCTTGACTAGACACTTGCTTAATTATACTTTCCATGTCTGAAACAGTATTAGAAGAATAAGAATTCATCCGAATGAGTTCAGTACCATGCATGCCGGCTAGCATGATCTGCTCTTTAGTTGCTTTTGCCGGGCTTCCCGATAGTATTAGTACAGGCTTATCCTTCCGACTTCTCTCATGGGTATATGAATTCGGTAAAACATTTCTGTCTTTTTCTAAGCAGAAATTCATTTTGGCAAATAATCCTGCAGATCCACAACGCAACAGTTTAAGACCACTTGCCTCTGTTACAGACGAAATAATTTCCAGGTCATTTTCATCTTCTGCATCAATAATAGCTACTCTACAGCCCTTTGAATATAATTTTTCTAGATATGCTTCCATAAAGACTTGCCCTTTTCTGACAATCTCTAGTGCAACAATCTCAACCGGTATAGCTGTTTGCTGTTTGATAATATTGGGAATATAAGAATCCTTTATCGGTGAAAAAGGATCTTTTGCCAAATCAGACTCTACTAATCTTTTTCCATTGATATAATGATATCCGTCTTTTGTTGTCCTTCCATTGAATGGTAATGCAGGCGCAAATAAAATCATATCAAACTCCACATGATTAAGAATTGTTTCCAGTTCCTTGCCAACATTCCCTCTTAATGTAGAATCAACTTTTTTATAGGCTAGCTTGAATCCAGCCCGATAAACCTTATCCCATGCCTCTTGAATTTTGCAGGCTGCTATAGTACTACTCACATTTCTGCTTTCAGTGTTAATGACATAGGCATCTGCATTTTCTTTTTGCTGTTCCAAAAATGAGTAATCTATTATTACGTATACCTGAAAGCCTTTTTTCCATAACTGCAATCCTGCTTCCATTGCACCTGTCAAGTCATCACAAATTACTGCCATTTGATTCATCACTATTTCCATCCTTAATTCATATTAGTTAATTTAATGTGACTATGCTATTTTTAAAACTTCTATCTTTGCATTGTCTAAAAAATAACAAAGCAATGTATGATAAATATATTGATTACTTGAACTCCCTGTTGTGCTTATATTAGAATAGATTATTTTTATTGATAAACTCTAAATGAGTTTTTATATAAATATTTTTGATAAAAAAGTAATAGATGTCAATTGTATAATGACGATTGTCGACATATTGATACAAATTTTTTAATTTTATATCAATTTAGAATATCTTGAAAAGATTATATTCCTATAACTACTTTGATTGTGGGGAAAAATTTAAATACTCGATAAGTAAATCTCCTGAAAAAACAATATGTTCTCTCATTCTTCTTTCGGCTTCATCACCATCTTTTTGCATAAAAGCTTGCAAAATAGGTTCATGCGCATCTTTCTCTCTATTTAATTGAGAGTGAGCTACTAGATTCCATTTAGACATAACCATGTACAATTTGGTTTGCAGACGTACCCCCTCAATCATTTTTAGTAATTTAGAATGCTTGGATATTTGACATATCAAATTGTGAAAATTCAAGTCACCCTCTATAAAGCTATCTGCATCATTATCAATTACAGCTTGCTCCATTTGTTTACTATAATTCTGTAATTGTTCTAAATCTGCTTGAGTTAGATAATTTGTTGCCAATTTGGCCGCTAATCCTTCTAAACAGCTGCGTAAAGAATAACTCTCTTTAATGCTTTTATATTCGAGTGGTGCTACATAAGCTCCCTTTCTCGGTAAAAATCTTATGATGTCATGCGCTGCCAGTTCCCTTATAGCTTCTCTTACAGGAGCACGGCTTATTTGCATCTGTTCAGCGATATTCTGTTCTATGATACGTTCGCCAGGTTTATACTCCCCTGAAACTATAGCATTGATAATTGCATTAATTACTTCCATATGCAATAAATTACTTTTTAATGGGTCAAAAGATGCCATATAATCACCTATTACTATTTCTATAATTTATTATTGTCGACAATTCACAATATGATTATACCTTCAATATGTAAATCTGTCAATAGAAACTGAAATAGTCTTAAAAATTAATTTCTTTATTCCTATTTGCTTATTAATTTGACCTCAAACTGTTTCTCGAGACTTAGTCTTCATTTTAATGCAACAGCTCCTTGAATAAATTTTCACTTTCTTTATTGATAATAATTACCTTTCCATGATGTTCTTGAACTATATTGGGTAATAGATTAGCAGGAAAGACCTGTAGGCTGGTACCAATTACCAGCATCAAGTCACTCTGCTCTGCCAACTTAATTGCTTGTTTCCAGTCATGAACCTTATCTCCAAAAAGGACTACATCCGGTTTTAATATCTCTTTGCATTCGCAGTAAGGAACTTCTTCATCCAACGATTTGATAGCCGGATAAACTCTTCTGCATTTTTCACACACCAAGTCTCTGAGATTTCCATGCATCTCCAGTACTTTTTGACTTCCCGCTTTTTGATGAAGCCCATCAATATTTTGTGTAATAATTGATGCATTATATTGAGCTAATACTTTATGTGCAGCGTTAGGTTGTGCGTTATTCCAAGATAATATATTTCTATATAGATCATAAAACTTATGCGGATAACTTATAAAATATTTTCTTGTCAAGATGTCTCGAATAGGAATATTATTCCACGCTACATCGAAAGTAGGTAATCCACTCGCGACACTTATGCCTGCACCAGTAAAAGCAACAGGATATTTTGCATTTACTAGTTCATATTTTAGTGTTTCTGAATTCATTTATGCCTCCCTAATAATTTTAAGTTAAAATGGACAACATCTTTTGTTGTCCATCTTAACTTAATTTTTTATCTTTACTTATCTACACCTTATAAGGGTGGGCAGGAGCGGATATTTCAGTTAGAGCTTCGGAAGCTTCCATATCAGAGTTTGGATTCACTGCTAAATCTCCAAGTGCGACCATACCCACTACCATATTATTTTCAACAATAGGTAATCTTCTTATCTGTTTTTGAGCCATCATCTTAGACGCATCTCTTATATCCATGTTTGGATTAGCAGTCATAACCTGAGAAGTCATGACATCGCTAGCCTTCAAAGTTTTGGGATTTGTACCGTGAGCAACATTTCTTACAACAATATCTCTATCTGTCACAATGCCTTTTACACCATTCTGATCACAAACCGGTATAGAACCCACATTATGCTTCTGCATCAACTGAGCCACTTGTTCAACAGGCGTATCAGGACTTACATATACTACGATGTTTGTCATAATATCTCTAAGTTGCAAAATCATCATCCTTTCATTTTTAATTATAGTCTGTATATAGACTTCATTTATTATGTTATCCGAATTAATCAAAAAAATTCTAATGATTTTTGAATAAATAGAATTTAAAAAAAGGGCGGCTACTTAGCCTCCCTTTTAATCTGTATTCTCAACCTACTCAGCACTGCGTGCGCAACCATATACCCCACCATATCCATTATTAAAGAATAATAATAAGAAGATCAGAATAAAGAATAATATTTCAGAGTTATCTCCGAAAAATCCACCAATTCCCGTTGACATATATTTCACCTCCCATACTTAATCCAACTATATTAACATATTATGTAACGACTACATGAAAGGTTACTGTTTTATGGTATTTACTATTTTTAAAAATATATGTCGACATTACTTGACAGTAAATTTTTCGTGCTTTTTGTTGACATTGTAAAAAATGCATAATACACTAATCATAGTAGTATAACTACGACAATCAGTGTCTTGTTAGTATATTTACTACTATAAACACTGCAATATTTCAAAATGAGGTATGACGCTACTTCCATATTCGACATTTTTCGTCATAGTGACTGCATAAGTTTTTAATTTCTTTTAAGAAGTATGTTGATTTATAAAAAACAACATTCCTAATTCTGATAAGATCATCGAAGAATAACGAGGACATGGGACAGTTCGAAACCACTGATAAAGTATGATTAAGCAAAAGAAACTCGAGAGGTCATCCTGAACGCAAGTGAAGGATCTTAGCACTTAAGCAACTTTTAAGATTCTTCATTACACTTCGTTTCATTCAGAATGACACAATACGGACTTTTTCAGTACTCTCGGACAGTTCAGACCGACCTATGTTATACTATCACAAAAAAGCTGCTGACAGTTTATCTTATCAGCAACTTTTCTTTTCTATTTATTTAACTGCATTTTTCAACGCTTGGTCAAGGTCATCTATTAAATCGTCTGCATCTTCAATACCTATTGACAGCCTAATCATATCAGGTGTAACTCCTGCT
>JBFWMP010000125.1:0-8417 GCA_050251575.1 Clostridia bacterium | reverse complement strand
AGTTTAGAAACACAATACACAAATTGAATATGCGCCTCTTGGACAAGAACCATTAAGGCGCTATATTATTAAAAAAGTGACCTAAAATTCGAAGATCTTTTGACCTAATTTTCAGTTGACAAATACAGGAATAGAGATGAATATGGATAAAGATAAAAGAATATGATTATACAATATAAGTCCTTACTTATATTATTATAAGCCTAAATATGGTTTTATCCAGAGGGATAAGCTGAAGAGTGTCCATTTGCTTGGTATCATTTCTAGTTATTATAGTAGCTTCTTGAATAATACTACTTATTAAAAGCTTTTTATTACTTTTGCTAAGATAGTTACTATAGATAAGCTGGGACAACAAGTCTTTAATTTTGTCCCTTGTAGTTGGTTTTAATAGTATATAATCAGTTAGAAACTGGACTTTACTTATTTGTATTAAGGACGGCAAACAAGGGGACAGGTAACGTGTTTGATATCACCTCAATTTTAGGACACAATAAAATTGAGGTGATTCTATATGCCAAGAGCTGCGAGAAAGCAGAGTAGATAAATAAGGATGTGCTTGTTACTGCACATCAATCTACATAAAATAGAAACAGAGATACACTTCTGTTGAGTGATGTTGTTTTGTTTTTGTCTAAAAAATAGGTAATAGACATATGGATTTTGACAAGAGCATAAGAGAAGTAAAATATTTGAATGTGAAATGATTGAAATTAGTTGTGAAAAGTGTTATTCTATCAACGGTAAACTGAAAATCAATGTCGTTACTACATATTATTCAATTGCCATAGGGAAGACTATGTAATGAAGACTTATTCCAATAAGCTCTTGTTTAGTTATAAAGAAAGGTAATACTATGATAAAAGTTGATAACTTATCCTTCTCATTTCCGCAAAAAGAACTATATAAAAAGATTTCATTCACATTAGAAGATGCACAACATTGCGCTTTTATAGGAACAAGTGGCAGTGGAAAAAGTACACTAATAGATATACTGATGAATCCAGAAAAATTTATGTTCGATGGCGTGTTAGAGATGGACCCAACTTGTAGAATTGGGTATGTAAGTCAGTTCTCACAACTAGACAAAACTAAAGAAACAACAGTTTTCGAATATTTAGGAGAAGAATTTATTAAGATACAGAATGAAATGACATCTATTTGTACTGAAATGGAAACATCGTCGGATATTGATTCTTTACTAGAAAAGTATCAACTAGCTTTAGACGCATTTGATTCAATTGGTGGGGATGACTTTGAAAGCAACGTTAATAAGAAACTAAATCAAGCAAGCCTAATCAAGAAAAAAGAGCTTATAGTATCCGAACTGAGTGGTGGGGAATTCAAACTTATCCAAGTGATAAAGGAAATGCTTAGTAGTCCAGACTTAATGATTATGGACGAACCGGATGTGTTTTTGGATTTTGAAAACTTAAATGCGCTTAAAAATCTTATTAATTTTCACAAAGGAACATTGCTAGTTGTTACGCACAACAGATATCTACTGAACCATTGTTTTAACAAAATTATGCACCTTGAAAACATGGAGCTCCAAGAGTTTGATGGGCGATATATTGATTATAACTTCTCATTACTTCAAACTAAAATTGAATTACAAGAACTTACTATTGATGATGATGATGAAATTGAGAGAAACGAGAGCTTAATCATTAAACTTAGAAAAATCGCAACTGATAATTCAGAAGCATCTAGAGGCAAAGCGCTAAAAGCTAGAGTTAAAATTCAAGAAAGATTAGAAGCTCGTAGAATTAAAGCGCCATTTCTAGAGATTAAGCAACCAAATATCAGTTTAGATATTGATAATGAAATCGAAGACACAATTGTTTTAAAAGTCAATAATTATAGCGTTGCCTTTGATGAGTTGCTTTTAGAAAATGTTAACTTTGAGATAAAATCTACTGATAAAGTAGCTCTTATCGGTTCAAACGGTACCGGCAAAACGACTTTACTTCGACAAATCTTTAAAAATAATCATGATTCAATTAAAATAAGTGGTAACGCTAAAGTGGCTTATTTATCTCAGCTTCAAGGCGAAATGATAAATGAGTCTAATACGATATTGGAAGAATTCATTGATGCTGGGTTTAAAACCTATCAAGAGATTAGATCATATATTTCAAACTATGGGTTTGAAGGAGAAATCGTTAATCAAAAGATAGGATCTTTATCTGGCGGAGAAAAAAATATGCTTCAATTGGCTAAAGTTTCTGCCAGTAAAGCAAACATATTGCTTCTTGATGAACCGACAAGTCATTTAGACACCTATTCACAAATAGCACTGGAAAAAGCCATTCAAAACTATAAAGGTGCAATTCTAATGATTTCTCATGATTTCTATTCTATCGTAAACTGTATGGATTATGTGTTAATCATTGAAGATAAGACGATTAGAAAAATGAGTATACGAAAATTTAGAAAGATGATTTATGCTAGTCATTTTGATAGAGACTATTTGGAAATTGAACAAAAGAAAAAATTAGTTGAAACGAAAATAGAATTGGCTTTAAAAGATACTAATTTTGTACTTGCAAAAGTATTGTCTCAAGAGCTAGAAGAGCTGATTAAGTTGCTTTAAACCATAAAAATGTGATAAAAATCATGGTTTTCTCGGAACCAATATATTATATTTACATTCTAATTCATCAAGAATATGATTGCGGTTTAATCTATTGTAAAAATGATGATAAGATTGATAATGCAAGGTTGGATAAGGTTTATAAGCAGATTGGAAATGCAATTTAAATAATTGCCCTGATAGATTTTTCTACAAGAAATTTAAGTTGTTTAGTAAACTTGAATTTATATTGGTATTTGGAACAAGGACTTGGGAGATTTTTAAGAAGAAATTTCCGAAATATGTTAAGGATACTTCACTAAAAAATTAGTACCTTCATTCGACATAATGTGGTAAAATGATACAAAAAGCAGCATAGAGTTTGTCTGATTAAGGTGGTGACTTATGTTAACGCGGCAGCATATTTTAAAACGTGAACATATTAGTGCAGAGTTTAATAACATATTTGACTACCCACTGACGATGGCAGTGGCGGCTATGGGTTATGGAAAAACTATATCAGCAAGGGATTTTCTCAATAATACTAATACAAAATTTACTTGGGTATCTATTGAAAGTGATGAAGCATCTCCTCAGTATATATGGGACTCTCTCGCAAGTCAGATAGCAAGAACCAAGCCGGAGATTGGTAAACAGCTTCGTGCTCTGGGTTTTCCTGTTGATACTCCACAAAGAGACAAGGTATTGAAAATAATTGAAGATTTAACTTATATGACCAACACCGTACTGGTAATTGACGATTATCATTTTGCTCATTCATCTGAGTTTGATAGGCTGATTGAACGAATGGTACGTGCGAACATAGATGGATTTCATATTCTCATTCTCTCAAGGACAATACCTGAAATGAGTATTGATGAATTAATGCTCAAAGGATATTGCTATCTGATAAAAAATCACTTATTTGAAGTTAGTGCGGATGAAATAAAAAAGTACTTTAAGCTGTATGGCCATGATATATCTGATGATACCGCGAGGCGGGTATATGAGATATCAGAGGGCTGGGCATCGGCTATATATCTGATCATGCAAAGATATGCTGAAATAGGCAGATTGGAGCCTGGCAGAAGTATTGAAAAGTTGATTGAAGCAGCAGTTATGTCACGGTATACGAGCAAGGAAGTACTGATATTGAAATCATTATGCGTACTTGACAGCTTCACACCGGAGCAAGCGGTATATGTAACCGATGACATGGGAACTGAAAGGATTATTCAAGAATTAAGCTACGCAAACTCCTTTATCCGTTATGATCACCAGGATGGTGTATATAGAATTCATAATATTTTAAATAATTATTTTAAAAAACTACTTGCGGAGCTGCCAGCTAATATAAAGATTGGCGATTTATACAAACGTTCAGGTCAGTGGTGCATTCATAATGGTGATATTATTTCAGGGTTGAAATATTTCTTAAAAGCAAAAGAATACGATCTTATTCTGGAGGAATTTGAGAAAGATGGTATAAACTTAGTGATGGACAGTAACCCTAGGTATATATTAGAAATATTTGAGCATATTCCTGTTGAAATAAAATGCTGCCACCTTATCGGCTATCTTGCCTATACTGGTTTTTATGTTACGAATGTAGACCAGGATAGTGGTGCATGCCTTTTATCAGATATAGAGCAGTATTATCAGAATGATGATAGCATATGTTGTGCAATGAAAACACGGATTTCTGGAGAAATTGAATTAATCAGAGCCTATATAGGCTTTAATGATGTTTCTGTGATGCTTGAAAAACTGGCAAAAGCACATGAGATTTTAGGAGGACATTCCTTCATCGCAAATAAGGATAAAATTATTACTTTTGGTGCCCCCCATGCTTTATACCTTTATTACCGTAAAAAAGGGAATTTGCTGTGGACGAAGAAGTGCGTTGAAGAGATGTTTCATTACTACACGGAAATGGCTGGAGGTTGTGGTAGAGGGTTTGATGATCTGCTGCAAGCGGAATACTGCTTGGAAACCGGAGATTTTGAAGGTGCTGAGATAAACGCTTATAAGGCGATATACAAGGCCAAAACCATGGAACAGGTTTCGGTTTTAATATGTGCGAAGTTTAGCATTTCACGAGTATACGCAGCACAGGGTAAGTTTAATGAAGCCCTGGAGATTATGGATGATTTAAGTGCTGAAGTAGAGGCGTGCAGCATCCCCATTCTTAACAGTGCATTTGACCTATGTGCAGGTTACATAGGGGGTATAACGGGGAAAGAAAATGGTTTTGCCAGATGGCTCAGAATGGGAGATATAGAACAGAGTGAGGTATTGTACCAAGGTATGGGATTTAACCATATTATCTACGCAAAATACCTTTTGCTTAAGAAGAATTATATAAAATTAGAAGTACTGTGCGAGGAAATGCAGCAGGCTTTTTCTCATTTTAACAATTTAATGGGTTATCTGCATACTTATATATTGGATGCAGCCGCCAAATACAATCTTTATGGCATAGAAGATGCAAAACCTGCTATTTTATCTGCTCTGGATATTGGAAAAGCAGATCGTATTATACTGCCCTTTGCAGAATATGGCATATATATTCTTGAGGTACTTCAAGACCTGCAAAGAGATGGCGGGAAGGATGAGTATCTTGACGAGCTTGTGGCGTACACGTCCCAATATTCTGTTAATGTAAAGCGTTTGAAAGGGACACAGTTAGCAGTCCCTTTACTGACGAATCGAGAGACTCAAATACTCGAGCTTGTTGTAGAAGGCAAAACCAACCGGGAGATTGCCCTAAAACTTTTTATCGCTGAGGTTACCGTCCGAAAGAATATTACAGCCATCTATAGGAAGCTAGATGTAACCGGACGGGCTTCAGCTGTTAAAAAAGCTATGGAGCTGAAAATAATCTAAAATTCGATAAAAGTATCTCATGCGATAATATACCACCTTGAAAAACTCTGCTATGATTTTATAGTGGAGTTTTTTATTTATATTTGTGAAGGAGGAATATAGGTGTCTAAGATTATAAATATTATTCCGAATGATGACCATACCCTCGTGATAGAGCTCGATAATCATCACAAAATCATCTACGATATGAAACCTAGATTGCAGGCAGTTAGATTTTGTAGGCTTACTAATATTGACAGATTTAAATCTGTTACGATTGAAAACGAAAATACCCTTGTATGGGATAGCCTATGCCAGATTACAATAGATGAAATCATTGGCAGTATTGAAAGATAAGATTGTTGATTATCAACTGTAGATAAATATTGATAGTGTTATGGTAAATATGTCTGCAGTTGCTGGGCAGTCAATCCTGACTGCTTGCAGTTATTATTATTTAGTGAGAACAAGGAGATTTGAACATATAAAATAAACAGAGAAAAACAAAGATATTATCAATAGTGCTTTGTATGACGTTGCTCTTAGTGCAGAGTAATATACTTATTGTTTTTGCTATAGATAATGGTCACGATGGCTTAATTAATAAAACAACGGTCGAATGCTGTCGAATAGGTAATACAAATTGTAATTAATCATGGATGAATTAAAACCAACGGATAAAAGTATAAGTAAACAGGTAATGTTTATGCAAAGGAAAAAGGATTGCTAACATGATATGCTCCCCTTGTGGTAGACAGTTAAAATAATAAAACTGTTTACTGCAAGGAGGGGTATTTTTTGTTCTGATTTTTGGAAAGCAGTACAAAATCTATGTAAGGACTATTTACTTTTGCATGTTGCTGTGATAATATTATACCAAGATATAATGCATGATGCATCGTAGTAAAATTTTAAATAAGGGGGACTATTAATATGGGAGTACATAAAATCAACTGGGAAGATTTGCGTACATACTGTCAAAAGCTCATCATGACACAAGGAGTATCTGAAGAGGAAGCGTTGATTGTGGCGGATAGCCTGGTAGATGCTGATTTGTGCGGTGTGGAATCACATGGTGTTAGTCGTATGACAATTTATATGAAACGACTTGAAACAGGAGTCGTCAACAGAGAGTTTGAAGCAAAGGCGGAGCAGGAATATCCTGCAAGCATCGCACTTAATGCTTGCAATTCGATGGGCATGGTTGTTGGTGTTTATGCCATGAACCGTTGCATCGAGAAGGCAAAGGAAAATGGCTGCTGTTTCATCACTGTTAAAAACTCCAATCATTATGGTATGGCTTCTTATTTTGTTAAGTTAGCGACCGAAGCCAATATGGTAGGAGTAACGGGAACCAATGCGCCGCCGAACATTGCACCTTGGGGTAGTCCTAAGACTTATGTGGGGACAAATCCGCTTGCAATTGGTGTTCCAACTAATGGTGAACCAATGATTCTTGATATGGCACCGAGCGTGGTTGCCATGGGCAAAGTCATCCTTGCAGCCAAGCTTGGAAAAGACATCCCTCTCGGCTGGGCACTCACTAAGGAAGGTAAACCCACTACAAATGCAGCCGAGGGTGCTAAAGGCAGTGTTGTCCCCATCGGTGGGCCAAAGGGATACGGTCTCTCACTGTTTATGGACGTGTTATGCGGCATATTGAGCGGTGCCCAGTTTGGGCCGCATTTGAATAATATGTGGAATGACTTCGAAAATCCACAGGATGTCGGACATATCTTTTGTGCAATCGACATCTCGAAATTCGTCGAAGTTGATCAGTTCAAGGCGAGAATGGAGCAGATGGTTTCTGAGATTAAAGCGTTACCCAAAAGTGAAGGTGTGAGTGAAATCTTCGTACCAGGCGAGATTGAGCAGAGGCGCAGAAAGGAACGCAAAGCAAACGGCATTGACTTATCCGATGTTGTTTACGAAGAACTACGCGGTTTGGGTGAAAAATTCGGGGTTGATTGTACAATTTAAATATATAAAACAAAAGCCGGACATTGAGGTCCGGCTTTTAATATGCGCAAAGATAAGTTTTCTTATTTTCAATCGTTCGATTTAAAACCGGCATAAGTGTTGGCGGTTTCGATATGGTGATTCAAGCGTTCAATAAATGCTTGCTTGTTACCTTTATACAGCGCATCAATTATGCAGCCATGGCGCATATCCATATAATGGGATGGAAGTGTTTTTGGCTTGGTGTATGACTGGATATACTGTATGCGGCTTTTAATGCTATTCCACATTTCTATGAGAAGTTCATTGCCACAACGCTCAAAGAAATAGTTGTGGAACATGATATCATAGTCGATGGCAGCGTACAGGTTACCTTCTTCAAAATAATTGTCGGACATTTCACAATAGGACTGCAGAGTATTAGCGTCTTGTGCAGTTAATTGATTAAAGCACAACTCAACAGCGGCAGTTTCGAGGTATTTTCGAACAAATAAAACATCGTCTACATATTTTCTTGTGATTTCAGTGACATAGGTGCCTTTGAAAGGATAGACAGTGAGTAATCCCTGATTGGCCAATTGGGCAAAAGTTTGCCGTACAGGTGTAATGCTCACTTTTAAATCTTTAGCCATCTTGGCTTCCACAAGACGCTCCCCGGCAGGCAGTGTTTTGGAGATAATTGCACGTCGAATAACATCGCAGACTTTATCACTAGTGCTGCGCAAATCATCAATTGAAAAACCGAATTCTGATGTTTCCATTTATTGCCCTCTTTCTGTGTTATTAGCTATTTATATTTATTATTAATAAGTTTAGCATACAGACAATTGATTATCAACACAAAATGCATAATGCATGAAAAATATTTCATATATTAGATATGTACTGATCTTTATCTAAATTATACGTATATAACTAAAAGTTACTAAAATATGTGTAAAATAGTATTTACTTTTTGTAATTTTTGTGATATCTTAATTACAGAACGATGCATCATGCATTATATGTCGAGCAAGGG
>JBFWMP010000124.1:0-8620 GCA_050251575.1 Clostridia bacterium | reverse complement strand
CAGAAGTCGAGTTGTACTTGTTGTTGAAGTTCAAGTTGCCGCAAGTGCCGTAGTAGATCCAGGCGGTGATGCTAGAAAGCTCACTAGAAGTCCAATGACTTGAACCTGCGCTAACGCGCGTTCCACCTATCATTGTTATCGCTCTGTTCACTATATCTTCACCGCCTGCAACGACTCCTACGTTTCCCCAAGTAACATTTTTCATTAAGTTAAAAAACTCTCTTGAAGATGGAAGCCACCAATTTCCAGGCTCATATCCAGTAGTATGTCCAGAATATGAAATTCCATATAAGTTTGCTCTATTTGCAGCTGGATAAGCTGGAAGAGAAGCTGACAGAGAGTCTAAATATGTAACCTGAGATAGCTTGTATGTATTTCCTTTGCCATCGTTATCTATTATAGTGCCTTTCGAATATGGATGTCTAGCCATTTTTGCTTCAATGTACTTCTCATACGTTGTATAATAAGCTACTAGCAATGGGTTCTTTTCTACTGTAAATGACGACCTTCTAATTACTGTAACGCTTCCAACTGTCTGGTTCAAATCTTCAGAGCCATTTACTTCATAATATGAAAGGAACTTTAAATAATTTAATCCAGCAAAATACGTAACAGAACCATCGTTTCTGAATGCGCTTGATGTCTGATATAAAAATCCGGTTGATGCCGTCTGATAATTCCCAGTTAAAATTAATTTAACGACTTTATTTGATGCGTCAGTAACGTTAAATATTGTTACATTTGGAGTATACCAATTTTGCTTTACAACCAAGTGGTCAGCCACTGCTGTTACACTCCATCCCGTAGCTGAAGTAAATCCAGAATTTGTTAAAGCTGTCATTATTTTTGTAGCTACTGTCGCTAGCGTATCTGTAGTTAAATAGTCTATTGCTGCTGTAGTTGTTGTATTTACAGTTATTGTAAAGCTACCACCAGTAGAAAAATCAAATCCAGATAACTTGACTTGATATGGTGCTGCCCATTGCTCTGAAAAATAATCTTTGGCAACAACATACACTTTGTCGTTTGTTCTTGAATAGACTACGCCAGCTATCACCAAGTTTGCTGGAAGCGTTGCTAAATTAAAAGTAGAAAACTTCACGAATCTTTTAGTCTGAGTGTTTGTGTCGTACACAGCAATATCGCCAACCTCAGACGCTGGCTTATCAACAATAATGTTCTTTCCGTCAAATTTTATAACCTTATTTTCAACGATTGAGCTAACAGTACTCTCTGTTGTCGGTCTATTTGCGTCACCAGTATATGCAGCTAATGTTGCGTATTTATTTATATTTTTCATGTTCTATTAATTTGATGTTTGTTTCCAATCCGAAGCATTCCCCGTTCCTTTTGCAGTATAAGTTATACCTCCAGAAGTATTAATGTAAGTCTGGCCCTCAAAGTCTGGTGCTGTTGTTGGCGATGAAGTACCAAGAACTATAATTGGAGCACCATTATATAAAATATCGCCAGCAGAAATTAGCCGTTCAACCTGCATGTTCCCAAGCACTCCATCTGAAATGAGCTTTTCAAGTGCTGTCACCTTGCTATACAACAAGTTAAGTGCGTCAGCAATTGTGAATTCATCTGAAATTAAGTTTGCTATATCTGCATTTAAATCTAGCCTTACTTGAGCTATGTCTGTCTTATTTTGGTCTGCAAGCAATGAGTTTCCCTTTGCCAAATACTCCCATTTAGTAGCATCTGTTAACAAATTTCCAGTATTTGCATCTATAAGCGAAACGTAGCTTGATTCTCCATCAAAAACTACGTCATATTTTGTGTAAGTTGTTCCTGGAGAATAGTCTCCTTTAAACTTAAAAGCTACCCTTCCTAAATTATTTTGAGGCATCGTTGTTTAATTTTATTTTGTTTTTATATAATAACTTTATTTAACAGTTTGCAACTGTTTTTATTTTAACTCTTCATATGTGTTTAAAGAGCGCATCACACACAAAATAAAATAACTACATGTGTATGATGCTTTCTCTTAAATTTGATTTCTGAAATTATTCTAAAAAAGAGATCAACAATTTCTATTAATAGCCAAAAAATTAATCATTAGTTGTTTTTCTTAGGCTTATTGAAGGAAATGTCTCTGCTCATAGTTGAACATTTTCTTCATTAATTTTATCGGATACTTCTTGCTTTACATCTTCTGGAAGTTTATCCAAAAAAGAGTTATCCTGCTTTGCCCGGTTTACGAGGGCTTGTAAAAATACTTCGTCCATAATTATACCTCCGTTAATTGAATTGTTGCTACTCCGTTAGTGGATTTAACACCCCATTTATAGAACTTGCCGTTAGCCGTGTCTGCTATGACGTACCTGCCATCATAATAAGTGGCAGTAACCAACCCATTCACCTTCTCATTGTTAAAGACGTAGGTAAATAGTACAAGGTCACCAGCTCTTAAATCCGGATGCGTGAATGAAAGCCCATCTCCAGATACAACTGCCTTGCTCACATCTAAATACGTGTCCACGTTAGTGTGTACTATTATTTCCTCAATACTAGAAATTGGGTAGGTAGTATTTATAATGGAAATGTTTGTTCCGTAAATCGCTGCGTCCGCTACAACTGGTTCGTGATAAACTGTTCCGCTCTCTGTGCTGTTCAATATTCCAGCGTGGTTGATTGGGGTTATTATAGGTGTTGCAAGGGTGTAATTAACATTAGTATCATAAATTACAGCAGTTGTTCCTGTTAAATCACCATCAGATGTCGTAATTTCTTTAACACTTACATTGTCGATTGATATAGCTATGTTAGCTGAATTAATCTTCAATGTGTTATTCGCAGTTGTTGATGCTTTCATAACAAATGTATATTCTTTAACCGAACCGACAGATATAGGGATAGCAGTATCCACACCGTAGATATTTAATATTCCACCTCTTACTACATTCGTTACATCAAACTTGACAAAATACCATTTACCAGCAGTAAACGACATGTACTGCATTACATCAGTTCCCCATGCTGTTACGTCAATATTAAGTGTTCCATTTGTTATGTTTGCTCTATCTGCCGGCACTGTCCAATTATCTGTAGAATTAAATCCACCATTTAGAACCTTCTCCGCTCCCAAAGTACCAACCCCAACTCTTTTAATCAACTCATAACCGTTCGCCCCTTTCCTAACTTCGTCTTTTACAAGTCCGTTACTTTTAAGTTCTGTTGAAGTTAGGTATAGTCTTGACACATTGTTTCCCAATTTGTCAGCTACTCTTATTCTCCCTGTAGGAATAAAAGACTTCGTTCCTTCAAAATATGTTGAGAATATAAGTTTTGCTGTTGCAAAATCAGGCTCATTGCCACTTCCAAATGTTGATGTCAAATTAACTGAAATAATATCAACTGCTGAAGCTGTGTTGTTTGTTACTGTGTAAATATTCCCGTCCCCAATAGCAATAACTGACGCTGTTGATATATAGTATTTATTATTCAAAATTGTTTGAAATGTAACACTTGCCCCAGCTGCGACCGCTTTTCCGCTCACTAAATTTGTGGCCGTCAACCCTTCCAACTTTACTTCCATTCCACCGTTAGATGCTGTTTTAGGTAGCGAAACTATCTCACGCCCTGTGCTGCTAACTTGTGCTGTTTGATTTAAATTAGACTGTGACAAAATCTGTTCAATTGACTTGATAGAATTATCCTGTTCGGCATTCTTAACACTCACTTCATTATCTAAATTGTTCAAATCAGCCCGTAGAGTATCAATTTCTTCAGCGTTTTGTTCTGAAAGAGCTGCATTTCCCTTCGCCAGGTATCCCCAGAAAGTAGCGTCACTTAATGCGTTTCCTACATTTCCATCTGACTTTGAAATATAACTAGACTCTCCATCAAAAACTACATCCTTGCTAGCATATGTAGTGGCAGGATTATAATCCCCTTTATATGCAAATGCTACCTTCCCTAAATTTATTGTTTCCATATTATCTTGTTAAAATTAGTTCGCCAGATTCATTTAATGAGAAAGTGTCAACCACATTATCTGGCTTTGTAAATATTAAATTATAGTTGCTGTCTATGTCGAATGAAGCCGTTGTATCTATATAAAATGCAAAATTATCTCTAATCTCACTGTCTTTTTCATCAACATAATTCTTATTTGCTGCCTGATTTAATTCTGTTGGCTCTGGAATTATAGGAGACGTTTCAAATGTCTTAACGCCAGTAATTGTTTGATCTCCACTAAGATTAACTTTTGATGCTAAAGCAGCATCTAAGTTAAAAGTCTGCCATCTAGCATTTGTTGAATTCCATACTAAAACATCTCCATTTGTTAATACTGGAGCGAATACATCTGAGAGTTTTTGCAGTCTAGCTATTGGCCTTATCTTAACATATATAGACCCAAATTCAACATGTGATCTTAAAACTATGCCTATAAAAACCTTTGCTAATGGAGCTACTGGCTCAATATTAGTTAAGTTTCCATCTACCCCCAAATACAATTGATCTCCTTCAGAAAATGAAGATGTGTTAAAATCTCTTACAACTCCTTCTGTAGTAATGGCTCCAAATCCGTTTGCTGGAATGTCAACTGTAGCTACACCAAAAGTTTTTTGAGCTATGTCCTGATTTGATGATGTTGATAATTTAATTAAAGAGTTAGCTTCAAGTGCAGAGCTAATATAAACAGCTCTACCATTAAATATAGTGTCTCCGTGGTCATTCTTAGAAACCTCTTGCATCTCCTGACCAAGCTGTATTGTTGCGTATGGAGTTTTAAGTTCAAGCGTATCGTATTGCTGAGAATACCTTAATTCGCCAACTCTAGATAACAGCTGTAAGTTTTCTGGCTTAAAATAAAGTTTATCAATTGCGCTGTTAAGACCGTTTATATCCATTTTTCCTGGATATTGCTCATTAGCTACTTCTTCCAAAGCGTCAAATGCAGCGTTTATCTTTGCTGCTGACGTTCTCCCAGTATCTACTCCAGCGTCACCTTTTACTACAGGCACTATTCTTTGTAGTTCTATTGCCATTTATTTACTGAATTGTTATTATTAAATTTCCGTTTGAATCAACTGAAACTATGTCAGTTTTTATGTTTGGTGCATATGCGATTAAAAATCCATTTTCATCAATTTTTAAGTACTCTACATTGTTTTTATAGTCTTCTAAAAGAGCTATATTAGGCATGTCTCCAGTATCAACGTAGTCTTTATTTACAGCTGAAGATGCAGATGTGTCGCTTGGCACAACTGGTGAGAATTGAAACGTTTTTTCTCCGCTTATTGTTGCGTCATCAGATATGTTTAAGATCTCATTAATGCTGATAGCTAAATTTGAATTCTCAAATCTTTCAGTTTCAGAATTCCACTTTAAAACATCTTGATTGTTAACTTCTGTCACATTAACGCTAGACATAGCGGCAACTTCAGTTATTCGCCTAATTTTCACATAGACTTTACCAGCGCTAGCGTGTGACCTAAGAACAATCCCAACAAATATTTTTGGTGTTGGAGCGACTGGCTCAATATTTGTTATAGATCCGTCTGATCCAAGCCACAGTAAATCTCCCTCTACAAATGAAGATGTGTTTAAATTTGAAACTCTTCCTTCGGTTGTAAGAGCAACAAACCCATTTGTTTCAACTGGGTTAGTTGCCATACCAATTGATTTGTAAGCAGAATCTTTTAGCGATGTAGATGCAAGTTTTGCAAACGGAGTATTGCTTACAGCGCTTGATATGTACATTATCTTACCAGAAGAAACTTGAGCCCCTTGATCATTTTTAGCTATAATCTTTTTTACTTGTCCAAGCTGAAAAACAGCGTACTGAGTCTTAAATTCAAGCGTATTAGATTCCGCTGAATACTTAACATCTCCTACATTTGATAATTCTGACAAAGTATTTGGGTTGAACCAAAGAGCATCTATCTCTGAGTTTAGTCCGTCTTCGTCCATTTTATTTGGAGCTATTTCATTTGCCAGATTCTCAACTTCTTCAAAAAATTGATTGATCTTCTCTGCTCCTGTAGTTCCATTGTCAATCCCTTCAGCTCCTGTTAGCCCAGGGGTTATTCTAGGTATATTTATTGCCATTTATTTATTTTAATCAAAGTGAAAAACCCATCCTCTGTCCACATCGTTCTCAAGTACCCAAATAGCCTCCATTCCAGTTTGCGGGTCAGATAACACTGAAGGCTCCTGATATACCCCTGATGGCAGGTCATTCCCTTTCATCCAAACATCAGCCAAAAGCCTGCTTTGATAATTTTTTACTAAGCCTATTACATACTCATCTATAATTGATTGATTAATTTCGCAATTCTCAAGATGTATCTCTCTCAATTCGTGATTATATAAAAGTGGGCTCAAGTCGTTAATCAAAGTTCTTGAAAAATCAACTTTGTTTAGCTCTCTAATTATTTTTGTAAATTTGATGTTTGGAATTATTTTGTTGTCATTAATTATAAGCGTCAAACACTTAAAATCTGAAACTGAAAATATTCTTTCTACATTGATCCTTGACAAGTTGATTGTGTGAAAATCAGCTTCACCATAAAACCTTATTCTTCTCGATGTGTCCAAATATGAATTTGAGTCATGCGAAATCGTTTGAACTTCTTGAGAAAGCTGAACCGTCTGAAGTTGACTGTTGTCTCCCCAATCAATCTGAATTATTCCAGATCCAGATATTCCAACAATTAAATTAACAACGTCTTGGCTTACGTATATTGAAAACAAATGCTTGTATAAAGGATCTTTGTAATATATGTAATCGTTTCCTCCTGTAGGGATTATCCTGTTCTTTGAGTAATAATTTGATGTTACTTGGCTTATAACCTTTGTCTCATCATAATTAACAATGTCGCCATCATTAAATTTGCTATTGTAATTTACCGTTGGATTCAGGAGCATAAAATCTCCAAGCCCATTAAGGTCTCCATAGCAAGTCAAAACTATGTCAAATAAGTTCTGACCATGCCTTACTGTGTATTGTGCCATTAATTATTCTTTTCTATTGACATCATTTCAATTTCACCAGTTTCCTCATCTAGCGTTGCTGACTTAACGATCATGCCATCTAAGTCGAATTCCTCGTTTATCTTTTCCGCTAATCCAGATGACATAATATCACTATTTAGGTAGGAAACCAATCCAACTCCAGTTATAGGGTTGTGAGCGATGCTTCCTGGTGAAGCAATAAGCAGAAAAAACTCATTTTGATCTATAGCTCGAACTATGTCTAAGTCTCTATCATACCCATCTGTTATAATGATTGACTCATCATCGTCAACCAAGTAAGCTTTTATCAAGAAATAGTCTTCATCTGGAAGATGCATAGAGGCGTAATCAGTGTCGTAAATCCAGTATCCTGTATAAACCCATTCTCCAGCATGATCCCAATACCCAAACCTCAAGAAGAATGTGTCTGTCCTATCTATTATTTCTCTTCTCATTTCGTCATTTAGCTGGAAGTATTCATCAGTTATTAGTGGGATTTCACACCCTTTTACAGCTGATCCTTCTAAGTTCTTGACTTCTATATACCCAGTTTCAATCTCTTCTCCAAATCCATTTACATACTTTAGATTTATTTTAATTTTCTTTGTTGTGTCATTTTGTTTAGCAACAAGCCCAATACCATTTCTAAATGTGTTTATGTCAACCGAATTCGACGCAACAGCCTCTCCGTAAATATAATAATCATCTTCAGATGCCCATATGAGCGATATTGAGACATTTGGAGCCACCATTCTCATAGCAATGTCTCCAAGGTTTATATTCATTTTTATATCCGTTCTCATAGTCGCTTAATTAAAGTTTACCTAATAATAGATTATTATTTGACTATTTGGTGCAAACAAAAAGCGCCAACCATTGATTTGGTCAGCGCTTTTAAGTGTCATAATGAGTCGTAAATATTTTCAAGTGTTATCCAAATCTCATCAGTAAATTCAGCATCGGTTTCCAGCGCTTCTTCACAAACTTTTTTTAGGTATTTCTGCTGTTCGTCTGAAAACAAAATATGCACCTTTGAATCAACTTCAGTGTTCCAATTCCAAGTATTAGACTCTTTATCGAATTTTATGTCAAATTTAGAAATCTCATCTTCTGAAAATTGAACTCTTTTTGAGATTTCTTTTTTTAGTGAAAACTCCTTAAATGTTCCTTTCTGAGGCAAGCACATTGATATAACAAATCTGTCTTTAATGTCAAGTTCCATATTTTTGTTGTTTTAAAATTTATTTAATAATAGTTTAATGTTTACCACCATGTTTAATAGCTGTGGTTTATTAAGTGCCATCCTCCCCTAAAACATCTTAGCTTTAATGTATCGCCCCTTGCAAGAACAACTCCTCCGTAAGGATATACTGATGTATCAAAGCTTCCACTGTTGTAATATTCTCCATTATTGTTAAATAGAAATCCATTCGCAACTCCATATATAAGAGTTTGACTAGTTGAGTTATTTTCTCTTATAAAGGTTAATTCTATTGAAAAGTCGTAGCTAGATTCTCCGATTGCATCCTGTATTGCAGTTAAATTAGGTAGAGCGTAAGCTATATATGACGAAGAAGTATATATATAAACATGATACTTCTTTAAGTCTATAGAAACGTCAATTCCAGGCTTATCATTTAGCAAAGAAGATCGG
>JBFWMP010000123.1:0-8750 GCA_050251575.1 Clostridia bacterium | reverse complement strand
AGCAGCTGAATAAAGCTGCCTTTTTTTAATTTGCAAGCATATTTATTATCTGTTTATTTTTTCGAGATTATCATATAATAAGCGTAATAAAGAAAATAGGAGAAAAATATGAGAAAATTTTCAGATGATATTATTGATGTTGTAAAAAGACTGCCGCGATATACTAAGTTACTTTATAAGATATTCAAAAGTGCCGGGTTAAAAAAAGGACACAGGATGATGCTCTATGGGGCCATAGGATATGTGTTGTCCCCTATTGATCTTATTCCTGGTGTAGTTCCTGTACTGGGTCAGTTGGATGACATTTTGGTAGTGTTGACTGTTCTATACAGAGTGATCACGTCTTATAGAGAAGATAAGTTTGCAGGGATGTTGTCAGAGTGCAATTTGACAATGGAGATAGTAAAAGATGATATTCGACTCATTAAGGATTATTTCAAGCTACTTGGAGTTTCTGCTGCAAAAGTTATTACACACGGGATGAAGATTGTCGCGGAAAAAGGAATGTATGCAATAAAAAATGTCAAGTGGATTAAATGACAGGCTCATTTTTATATAAGCAGTCAATAAATACTGATACAGCTCTAGACAGAGGTACATTTTTCAGAGTGCATATCCCTAGTTTTCGAGGAGGTAGGTTTTCAATAGTATGTATTTGAAACAGTTGATTGCTTTCAATTTCTTTAGCCGCACTTTCTTTTAAAACACAAGCAATACCCAGTCCGATTTTTGCAAACTCGACTAATAAATCGATGTCTTCTAATTCAATTTCAGGTGATATACTTATTTCTTCTTGCTTTAGAAACTCATCAATATTTCGTCGTGTTGCACTGCCTTTTTCAAGCATTAGCAAGGGATATTCAGAAAGCTGCTGCAGTGTTATACATGAACTTTTCAATTCAGAAAATTTTTCACATGCGATAAAGATATCTTCCACTGTTATAAAATTTTTTATAATAATATTCTTATCCTTAACAGGCAGTGTAGCAATTCCGAGATCGACAAGACCTTCATTCAGAAGCTCGAGAATCTGGGAGGAGGTTCTATTAATTACCTGAATTTTTACATTCGGATAATCATGGTTGAATTTTTCCAGGTAAGGGATAAGATAGTACTTGCAAATAGTATCACTGACTCCTATCCTTATCTCTCCGGCATCCAGGTTTTTTATTTCGGAGAGTTTATTTTCGGCATTGATGATAAGGTGGTATGCCTGAGAAATATGCTTGAAGAGCAAGTCGCCTTCACGTGTTAAGGTTACTTTACGGTTTTTTCTGAAAAAAAGCTGATTTCCAAGTTTATCTTCAAGATTTTTAATCGCTTGACTTACCGCAGATTGAGTGATAAATAATTTATTGGCAGCATCTGAGAAGCTTTCGTGTTTTGCTGCAAAGTAAAAAATTTTATATAGCTCAAAATTAATATCCATAAGCACTCCTAATATTGAATATTATTATTATTAACTTTACTTATTTATTTTATCATATTACAATATAAATATACAATAGTGGATAATAAGTAGAAGTTTATAATAATGTGATGATTTTAAAATAAGAGGAGGAAACATAATGGCTTATCAAGTTCGAAGAATTTTTGTTGAAAAGAAAAAGAGTTTTGATGTAGAAGCACAGGGTTTGTTTTATGATTTGAGAGATAACCTCGGCATAAAAGAGATAGACACTCTTCGTATTTTAAATAGATATGATGTTACAGGAATTTCTGAAGAGGAATATCAGGCGGCTCGGAGGACAATATTTTCAGAACCGCCTGTAGATGAGATATATGATGAAGAAGTTTGCATTGGAAAATCAGCGAAAGTTTTTGCAATTGAATATCTTCCGGGACAATATGATCAAAGAGCAGATTCAGCTGCCCAATGTATGCAGATTTTAACACAGGGTGAAAGACCACAGGTAAGAGCTGCTAAGCTTATTGTGTTGGAAGGAAATATTGATGATGAGCAATTTCAAAAAATAAAAGAATATTGTATTAACC
Source organism: Clostridia bacterium (assembly GCA_050251575.1). Classification (GTDB taxonomy): domain Bacteria; phylum Bacillota; class Clostridia; order SK-Y3; family SK-Y3; genus X23. The sequence goes on along the minus strand of JBFWMP010000123.1, from coordinate 6,755 downwards.
CGGTCGAAGCCCATGAAGCTTCTCTTAAAAAGCCGACATCTTTGGATATGGATTTTATTGTTCCTGAACAGGTGGACATTGTTGATGGGTTTATAAAGATGAATGAGGAGCAGCTTCTCAAGCTATTAAAAGATATGGGATTTGCTATGGATATGGATGACCTCAAATTCTGTCAGCAATATTTTAAAGATACGGAAAAGAGAGATCCAACCATTACAGAAATGAAAATGATTGATACCTATTGGTCAGATCACTGCCGGCATACTACATTTATGACTCGAATAGGAAGCGTAGAGATAGAAAGCTCTCCATATTCTGAAGTGATTGATAATGTATATCATCAGTATATAGAGTCCAGAAAATATGTTTATGGAGAAAGAAAGAAAGATATTTGCCTGATGGACATTGCAACTATTGGAATGAAGGAATTGAAGAAGCAGGGAAAGCTCAACGATTTAGATGAATCTGATGAAATTAATGCATGCAGTATCGTTGTAGATGTAGATGTGAATGGCATGAATCAGGAATGGCTGGTCATGTTTAAAAATGAGACACACAATCATCCGACAGAAATAGAACCCTTTGGCGGTGCGGCTACTTGTTTGGGAGGAGCAATCAGAGATCCCTTATCAGGAAGAACCTATGTATATCAAGCAATGCGTGTTACAGGAAGCGGCGACCCCAGAATAAAAATGGAGGATACTATTCAGGGAAAGCTTCCACAGCGAAAGATTAGCACAGTAGCTGCTGCAGGTTATAGCTCCTATGGCAATCAAATAGGGCTGGCAACCGGACAAGTAGCAGAAATCTATGACGAAGGTTATGTGGCAAAGAGACTTGAAATAGGTGCAGTAGTAGGTGCAGCTCCCAGAAAAAATATTAAAAGAGAGAAGCCTAATGCCGGAGATGCCGTTATATTGTTAGGTGGCAGAACAGGAAGAGACGGGTGCGGCGGTGCAACAGGATCATCCAAGGCGCATACGGAAGAGTCCTTGGAAACCTGTGGTGCGGAAGTACAAAAAGGAAATCCTCCTGAAGAGCGAAAGATACAAAGGCTTTTTAGAAATCCTAAGGTTACTGCCATGATTAAGAAGTGTAATGATTTTGGTGCCGGAGGTATTTCAGTAGCGATTGGTGAGCTTGCAGATGGTTTAGAGATTAATTTGGATGTCGTTCCTAAAAAGTATGAAGGATTAGATGGGACTGAATTAGCAATTTCAGAATCTCAGGAACGTATGGCAATCATTATTTCCAAGCAGGATGTGCAGGCATTTATAGAGGCTGCGAGAATGGAAAATCTTGAAGCTACAGAAGTAGCTGTTGTTACAGAACAACAGCGTTTAAAGATGAATTGGAAGGGCAATACGATTGTTGATGTCAGCAGAGAATTTTTAAACTCTAATGGTGCACCTAAGACTACTGATGTGATTGTCGAAGCGCCTGAAGACAAACAACAATTTTTCACTGGTTTGCCTCGTATGGTCGAACAAGTGCTGCCCGACATCAAAGAAGCATGGATGAGAAATATACAGGACTTAAACGTATGCAGCCAAAAAGGACTTGTAGAGAGATTTGATAGTACCATTGGTGCAGGGACAGTTCTTATGCCCTTTGGAGGAAAGTATCAATTAACACCTCCGGAAGGAATGGCGGCAAAAATACCAGTTTTGGACGGGGATACACAGACAGGAACGGTGATGACCTATGGATTTAATCCAAAACTATCTAGATGGAGCCCTTTCCATGGTGCTGTATATGCAGTGGTTGAAGCTGTAGCGAAGGTGGCAGCTATGGGAGGAGATTATAAGAAGATCAGACTTACGCTGCAGGAATATTTTGAAAGGTTAGGAAATGATAAGGGCAAGTGGGGCAAACCTTTTAGTGCATTGCTTGGTGCATATTATGCGCAGACAAAGCTCGGAATCCCTGCAATCGGTGGTAAGGACAGTATGTCCGGAACCTTCAAGGATTTGACGGTACCGCCTACATTGGTAGCTTTTGCACTGGATATAGTCAATGTAAACCATGTGATATCACCGGAGTTTAAGAAAGAAGACAGTAAAGTAGTTTTGATACCGCTTTCTATTGATGAGCAACAGCTTCCGGACTTTGACCAGTTAGATAAAAATTATTCTAAGATACATGATATAATCAGACAAGGCAAGGTGTTAGCTGCTCAGTCAATCAGGGGAGGCGGAATTGCGGAAGCGGTAAGCAAGATGTGTTTTGGGAATCAAGTAGGTTTTCATTTTGGTGATGGCATAGATACAAAAGAACTTTTTATGCCTCTATATGGATCTATCCTTCTTGAAATCGGTAAAGATGAAAATATAGACGAGCTTTTGACAGGATTGAATTATAAGCTTTTGGGAGACACTCAGAGTAAAAAGACTATCAGAATAGGACAGAATGATATAGATTTAGAACAAGTAGTGCAAAGATGGCAGAAGCCGCTGGAAAATGTTTTTCCGACACAAACACAAAAGATTGAAAAACAACCTCAGCTGCATAGGTATAAAGGTGGAACCTACAGCAAAGCAAGTATATCTTTTGCAAAGCCGAGGGTCTTCATACCGGTATTTCCGGGCACAAACTGTGAATATGATACGGCAAAAACTTTTGAACAAGCAGGGGGTATCGTTGATACTTTTGTAGTCCGCAACTTGACAGCAGAGGAAATTGAAATATCCTTAAGTGAAATGGTAAGAAGAATTAAGGAATCACAGATTATTATGATTCCAGGCGGATTCAGCGGTGGTGATGAGCCGGATGGATCAGGAAAATTTATTGCTACTGCATTTAGAAATCCTGCTGTGAAAAATGCTGTAATGGAACTGCTAAAGAACCGCGATGGGCTGATGTTGGGAATTTGTAACGGTTTTCAGGCATTGATGAAACTGGGATTGGTACCGTTTGGAGAAATAAGGGATATTGATGATGACTATCCTACATTAACGTTCAATACGTTAGGGCGTCATATTTCATGCATGGCGCAGACCAAGGTAGTGTCTAATCTATCACCGTGGTTTAATAATGTAAAGGTGGGGGATGTTCACTCCATTGCGATGTCTCATGGAGAAGGAAGATTTGTTGCAAGCCCTTCAATGATTGAAAAGCTTTCTCAAAACGGTCAGATTGCGACACAATATGTTGATTTAAGTGGAAAACCCACTTATGATATTTGCTTTAATCCAAACGGTTCAATGGATGCTATTGAGGGAATCACAAGCCCGGATGGAAGAGTTCTTGGAAAGATGGGACATTCAGAGAGAATAGGCACAAATGTAGTCAGAAATGTTCCGGGTGACAAAGATCAGAAACTCTTTGAAGCAGGGATAAGATATTTTAAGTAGATTAAAATAAAAAAGTTCTTTTGGTATTTATACCAAAAGAACTTTTTTATTTCCAGGTATTTTATGTAGAGTAAACTCAGATAATAATTAATGATTCACACATTATGGTGCTCACAATCTAAAATGTTTAAAGGCTTGCAGATATGATTTTGAAAATATGGGAGTAATGCTTATGATAGTGGATGAACATATACATTTAGGGGGATTGTTTCAGGATACCGATTATTTTTTAAAGTGTCTTGATGAATGCAAGATAGATTTTGTACTTGCAACACCGTATATGTTTGAAGAAAAGGATATACCAAGGTCATTAAAAATGAAAAGTATACCTCCGTGGCTTGCCGGAACAAGTCTTGCATCCAATCTCATTACAACGGTAATGAAAAACAAAAGATTCAGAAGAAGATATATAGAAAAACCGCCTAATTATTATGTCGCAGAGATATCAAGAAAGTGTCCGGAACGCGTATACGGTGTTTATTGGATTAATCCGAATGTTGAAGGAGTAAGAGAGGTCGAAAGCTACTTAAATGATTATGATTTCGTAGCCATTAAGCTGCATCAAGTGCTATATCCTTGTGAACTGGAAAAGAAAAATCTTGAGTTGTTTGATTTGGCGAACGAGTATAGAGTGCCGGTATTTATTCATGTAGATAGTGTGAAAGATATGAGTATTCTTTTCAGGCAAATGGATAAGAAACCGGATCTAAGTGTCATTGTGGCTCATATGAGCTATTTTGAAGAGGTTGCAGAAGAGTTAAACAACTATCCGAATATGTATTTTGATATATCACCGGCATATGCATATAAAAGTAATAGAATTATCGATGCCGTGCAGAAAGTTGGTGCGGGCAGGTTAATATTTGGCAGTGATGCTCCTTGCCCCGGTGCTCAGAAATATGCCGTGAATAAGCTTAGAAGCTTGGCATTGACTGAGGATGATAAAAATAAAATTTTAGGAGAAAATATCATCAACCTGATAAGTAAAAGAACAACTTTAAAAAACTAAAAAATCATATTACGATTTTTTAGTTTTTTAAAGTTGTTCAGTAATCACTGATTTTCGTGTATACTTATATAAATTTTTTAATGAATATGGTAAAATATACTGGACTAGAGAACATATACAGGAGGTATGATATGAAATCAATCGAAAAAATAAGGGAAAGTGCAGATTATCTAAAAAAGAAACTGGATGTTCAACCTGACATTGCAATTGTATTAGGATCTGGATTAGGAGTACTGGCAGATGAGATTGAGCAGGCTATAGAAATAGATTATGCTGAAATTCCGAATTTTCCGGTTTCAACCGTAGAAGGTCATGCAGGAAAGCTCATTATTGGAGAGCTAAAGGGAAAAACTGTGATGGCGATGAAGGGAAGATTCCATTATTACGAAGGTTATTCTATGGATGAAGTAGTTTTCCCAATTCGAGTCATGAAGATGATGGGTATCAATAACCTTTTGGTAACAAATGCCGCAGGCGGTGTCAATAAGGATTATGAACCGGGAGATTTAATGGTGATTAAAGATCATATTAAGTTTTTCTCTGAAAGTCCTTTAAGAGGGAGTAATATTGATGAATTTGGTCTTAGATTTAACGATATGTCCAACATATATACTGAAGAGTTAAGAGAGCTGGTGAAGGAGATTGCTTATGGCATAGACTTGAATATTCGTGAAGGTGTATATGCATTTATGCCCGGCCCAAGCTATGAGACACCGGCTGAAATAAGAATGCTGCAGATTGTAGGTGGAGATGCTGTAGGTATGTCCACTGTGCCCGAAGTAATTGCCGCAGCTCATGCCGGGATGAAGGTTTTGGGAATATCTTGTATTACTAATATGGCTGCGGGGATACTGAATCAGCCTTTACACCATCAGGAAGTAATGGATACGGCAGAAAGAGTAAGAGACAAGTTTTTAATGCTTGTAAAAGCAATTGTGGAGAAATGGAAATAAATGATTATAAAGTTTGTTATATAGATATCGAATTCCAGATTTTAAACTATTTATATAGAAATGATAAGAGGTTATATATTCTAGGGGCTGGTCTCTATGCCAGTCCGGTCAAGCATCCAAACTTAGAAAAGCAAGTACTTCGAGCTCCAAACTTCGAGCTCTGAGCTAATAGAAAGGAGCAAACATATGAAAGACAGTATAATTAGGGACATTAACCTTGCAAACAGTGGCAAACAAAAAATAGAGTGGGTAAGAAAAAATATGCCTCTATTAAGATATCTAGAGGAAGATTTTGCAAAAAATCAATACTTCAAAGGCTTACGTGCCATAGTATGCGTACATCTTGAAGCAAAAACTGCTTATCTGGCAAAGGTATTGGCAGCAGGAGGTGCGGAGGTATCCGTCACAGGAAGCAATCCTCTGTCTACCCAGGATGATGTGGCAGCAGCACTTGCAGCAGATGGATTAAAAGTATATGCATGGTATGGTGCTACTGAAAAAGAGTATTTCCAACATTTGAACTATGCGCTTGATATCAAGCCCAATATTGTTATTGATGATGGAGGAGATTTGGTTCACCTTCTTCATGGGGAAAGACAGGACTTGCTTTCGGAGGTATATGGTGGCTGTGAAGAAACCACGACCGGCGTGATTCGCCTTCGTGCAAGGGAGCGGGAGGGACTTCTAAAATTTCCTATGGTTTCGGTGAATGATGCATACTGCAAATATTTATTTGACAACAGATATGGTACAGGTCAATCGGTATGGGATGGTATCATGAGAACTACCAATCTGATCGTAAGCGGTAAAAATGTAGTCATTACCGGATATGGCTGGTGTGGAAAAGGGTGTGCCATGAGAGCAAAAGGTCTGGGTGCTAATGTTATCGTTTGCGAAGTAGACCCTATTAAGGCGATTGAAGCAGTAATGGACGGGTTTAGAGTGATGCCGATGATTGATGCAGCAAAAATTGGGGATTTCTTTGTAACTGTTACAGGATGCAGCAGAGTAATTCACGACGAACATTATAAGGTGATGAAGGATGGAGCAATACTAGCGAATGCAGGACATTTTGATGTTGAAATTTGCATACCTGAATTAGAAGAAATGGCTGCTGAAAAGAAAGAAATGAGAAAGAATATTATGGGATACAAGATGCCGGACGGCAGATGGATTAATCTATTGGCAGAAGGCAGACTGGTGAATTTGGCGGCAGGAGACGGGCATCCGGCGGAGATTATGGATATGAGCTTCGCTTTGCAGGCACTATCAGCAAAATACATTTTACAAAATCATAAGACTTTAGAAAATAAAGTATATGAAGTTCCCGATCACATCGATAAATATGTTGCAGAGCTAAAGCTTAAAGGATTAAGTGTGAGCATTGATGCTTTGACAGAAGTACAGAAGAAATATCTATCCAGTTGGGGAGAGTAAATG
>JBFWMP010000122.1:1726-8829 GCA_050251575.1 Clostridia bacterium | reverse complement strand
ATAATAACATTATTAAGACAACAATTGTGAAACACGAGGTGATATAAATGTTCGTAGATACTGCGGAAATATACATAAAATCCGGTAATGGCGGCAATGGATTAGTTTCTTTTCATCGTGAGAAATATGTTCCGGCTGGTGGTCCCGATGGTGGGGATGGAGGCAAGGGCGGAGATGTTATATTCATTGTTGATAGTGGCATGAGTACCTTGATGGATTTTAGATATAAGAAAAAATACAATGCGGAGAACGGTGAAGATGGGAAGGCTGCAAAGTCTTCAGGAAAAAAAGGTGAAAATCTTATTATCAAGGTACCGCCGGGAACTCTTATTAAAGATGCCTTGACGGATACTATTATTGCAGATATGGTGCATCACGGTCAGGAATTTATTGCTGCGAGAGGCGGCAAAGGCGGGTGGGGAAATATTCATTTTGCCACGCCTACACGACAAGCACCTAGATTTGCAAAAAGTGGGGAGCCGGGTGAAGAACACAATATTGTTTTAGAGTTAAAAGTACTGGCGGATATAGGGCTTATTGGATTCCCGAATGTAGGAAAATCTACTATACTTTCTGTAGTTTCGGCAGCACGCCCTAAGATTGCGAATTATCATTTTACTACCCTTAACCCTAATCTGGGTGTAGTTGACTTAGGGGGAGGGAATAGTTTTATTCTTGCGGATATTCCGGGTCTGATAGAGGGTGCTCATGAAGGTACCGGATTAGGGCATGAATTTTTAAAGCATATTGAAAGAACAAGATTATTAATACATGTGGTCGACGTATCCGGCATAGAGGGACGGGATCCATTGCTCGACTTTGATACTATCAACAGGGAACTAAGCAAGTACAACGCTGAGCTTGCTAGTAAGCAGCAAATTGTAGCTGCCAACAAGATGGATTTACCCGATGCAGAATTATCATTTCAGCGTTTCAAAAAGAATTTGGAAGAAAGAGGTTATAAAGTATTTGGCATTTCAGCAGCTTCAAACAAGGGAATTAGAGAGCTAATGCTATATGCTTCGAGTAAGTTGAAAGAATTGCCGCCTCCTATGGTTTTTGATGTAGAAAAGAATGAAAAAAAGATCTACAAAGTTGAAGAAGAAAAACCATTTACTGTAAGAGTAGAAGACGGAGTTTATATCGTAGAAGGTAAGTGGATGATGAAAATTGTAGGCTCTACCAATTTTGATGATGCAGAATCCTTACAGTATTTCCAAAGAACTCTTAAGAAAAAGGGTGTTATTGAAGAACTGGAAGAGCTGGGAATACAAGAAGGAGATACTGTAAGGATCTATGAAATAGAGTTTGATTATATCCCTTAAAAAATTTGATAAATATATAGACAAAGGTATTGCCCTGTAGTAAAATGTGTGTAGATTGATTATTCATATTGAACTGGAGGGGCAGTATTTTTAACTATGATGTGCTATAATTGTGGAAATTGTAAAATCGGAGATTCCGCTTATTTCTGTTTGATGAAGAATGATTTTGTTGTAAATGAAAAGAATATGACTGTGGTTGAGAAAAATAGGAGTGGATGGAAAAAAGGTGATCCTAGTTATGAGCTGCATAGAAGAAAAACAAGAAAAGAAGTTGAAGTATGAGGGGATAAATACGAGATAGACTTTGGGGTCTGTCTCTTTTGTATTTTTTAAGAAAATTAAGCTCCGAGTTCCAAGCTCCGGGCTGCTTTGGTGAAAGTAGGTGATGTTATGTTATCCAGTAAGCAACGTGCATATTTAAGAAGTCTTGCAAATACGATTACACCAATCTTTCAAGTAGGGAAAGGTGGAATTAACGACAATCTTGTGGAACAGATTAATGATGCTTTAGAAGCTAGAGAATTGATAAAAGTATCAGTGCTAAATAACTCTTTAATGGATGCCAAGGAAGTGTGTGGCGAATTGAGTCATTTAACATGCTCGGAACAGGTGCAGGTGATTGGCAGCAAGTTTGTACTATACAAGGAATCCAAAGAAAAAAAGCAGATAGAATTGCCTTGAAAAATTCTTAATATATTGTATTTTTTGAAAAAGTTAAGTTAAGGTGCCTGGCACCTTAACTTAACTTTTTTTATATCATCTTTTCCATCTCATTCAGCATTTCTTCAAATACCTTCAGTGCATCTATAATCGGTTGAGAGGTAGACAAATCTACTCCTGCTTTTTTTAGAATTTCTATTGGGAAATCGGCATCTCCGCTGCTTAGAAATTGAAGATACCTATCCACTGCCGGCTGACCTTGATCTAAAATTTGTTTAGATAGGGAAGTGGCAGCAGAAAAGCCGGTAGCATATTTATAAACATAGAAGCTATTATAAAAATGCGGAATTCTTGACCATTCCATGTCTATATCATTATCTACTATGATATCATTACCAAAATATTCAATATTCAATTCCCTATATATTTCACAAAGCAGCTGTGGGGTTAGTGCTTCTCCATCTTCAACTTTTCCGTGAATAATTTTCTCAAATTCTGCAAACATCACCTGCCTGAAAACTGTTCCTCGGAACTCATCCAGATAATGATTGAGTAAGTATGCTTTCTCATTCGGATCATTGGTATTCTTTAAAAGATGTTGTATTAATAAGGATTCGTTTACTGTTGAAGCAACTTCTGCTACGAATATCTTATACTGTGAGTAGATATAGGGCTGCTGCTTGTTAGTATAGTATGAATGCAGAGCATGACCCATCTCGTGAGCCAGCGTGAATACATCCTTTAGTGTTCCCTGGTAATTAAGAAGTACATAGGGATGAGTAGTGTATGCACCCCAGGAATACGCCCCACCTGTTTTGCCTTCATTTTCATATACATCAATCCAGCGATGGTCAAACCCCGTTTTTAATGTATTGATATAGTCTTTACCCAAAGGATGGAGTGCTTCTTCAACAATATTCAAGGCATCTTTGTAAAATACATGCTTATTCATTTCTTTTATAAGCGGAGTGTATAAATCATACATATGAAGTTCATCCAGCTGCAGCACCTTTTTTCTTAAAGAAATATATCTATGAAGAAGATGCAGATGGCTATGTATCGTATCTATTAAATTATCGTATACTGATTTCGGGACATTGTCCGGGTCTAATGATGATTCCAAGGCAGAAGGATATTTTCGTGCTGTGGAATAGAATATATTCTTTCTTACGTTAGCATTAAGGGACGCCGCCAAAGTATTTTTTTGTTTGATGTATGAGTTGTAAAGCGCGTGAAATGCATCTTTTCTTACCCTGCGGTCACTGCTCTCCATATAATGAATAAAGTTCCCTTTGGTAAGTTCTACTTCTTCATCTTTTTCATTTCTTATCATTGGGAATTTGATATCAGCGTTATTAAGCATTGTAAATATATCCCGGGCAGTGCCGGCGATTTCTCCGGAAGCTGCGAGCAATTCTTCTTCACTCTGGGAGAGTATGTGCTTCTTTTGACGCAGGATTTCATCAATATAATGCGTATACAGTTTCAGTTCTTGTTCTTTTTCTAAATATTCTCTGAGTTTCTCTTCGGGGACAGAGATGATTTCCGGCGTAATAAAGGCAAGGGCACCTGATACCTGAATGGATAGGCTTTGTGCCCTATCGGTAAGTGCCTGATATACGGCATTAGTATTGTCTTCATCTCTGTGCATACGTGCATAGACAAATACCTTTTCGGTAAGGCTGGATAATTCATCGCTAAGCTTCAAGCCCTGAAGAAGATTTAAAGATGAATCTCCCAGCTTATTTTTATACTGTACTGTTTGAGGAATAAGGTTTTTAATTTTTATAAAATCTTTTTCCCATTCCTGATTATTTAAATAAATATCTTCTAGTTTCCACTTATACTGCTGCTCAATTTCTTCTCTTTTGGGCAATTTATTTGTGTTTTTGTCGGCCATATTAAATGTCCTCCTTAGATGTAAATATGTTATACTATATATTATATCATAATTAGCACTGTAATATTTTCATTATGGGATTGTATTTTGCTGTATTTTTAAGTAAAATATAATATAGTTAAAAACGTCTGAAAAATTAAAAGGCGTCATAATATAAAATCACATGGGAGGGTAAGAAATATGTCTTTAGAAATAAAAGTTGAAAAAACAAAAGTATCGAAACAAAAACCGGATCAAGACCATTTGGGTTTTGGGCAATATTTTACAGATCATATGTTTATCATGGATTACACAGAAGGAAAAGGCTGGCATGATCCGAGAATCGTACCGTATGCACCGTTAGAGTTTGATCCTTCGCTTATGGCATTTCATTATGGACAGGCAATCTTCGAGGGAATGAAAGCATATAAAGCCAAAGATGGGAGAATACTTTTATTTAGACCTAATAAGAATATGGAAAGAATAAATATATCCAATGACAGGCTTTGTATACCCCCTATCGATATAGATTCCGGCTTGGAGGCAGTGAAGGCAGTTGTAGATATAGACAAAGATTGGATTCCTGAAGCAGAAGGAACATCTCTCTACATAAGACCATTTATTATTGCTACAGATCCGTTCCTTGGTGTTAGACCTTCACATACATATAAGTTTATTGTAATACTATCACCGGTAGGAGCTTATTATCCCGAAGGACTTAATCCTGTTAAAATTTATATTGAAACAGAATATGTAAGAGCAGTAAAGGGTGGCGTAGGCTTCGCAAAGACCGGCGGAAACTATGCGGCAAGCTTGAAGGCTCAGATGGTAGCTAAGAAAAAAGGATACACTCAGGTATTATGGCTTGATGGAGTAGAAAGAAAGTATATTGAAGAAGTTGGAACCATGAATGTTTTCTTTAAGATTGATGGTGAGATTATCACACCTTCTCTTGAAGGAAGCTTGCTTCCGGGAATCACCAGAGATTCTTCGATTGATTTATTGAAATCCTGGGGTTATAAAGTCACTGAGAGAAAACTTTCCATTCAAGAACTTTATGAGGCGAATGCAAAAGGTTCTCTTGAAGAAGCCTTTGGAACAGGAACAGCAGCAGTTATCTCCCCTATTGGTGAATTTAACTGGGATGGGAACATCATTGCAGTGAATGAAGGCAAGATCGGAGAAGTATCCCAAAAGCTATATGATGCGATTACCGGCATACAAAGCGGAGAACTTGAAGATAAGTATGGGTGGACAGTAGAAGTAAAATAATAAAATAACTATATAAGATAAGGACAGGTCTGAGACCTGTCCTTATCTTATATAGATCAAAACGGCCCTACCATTGTCATCCTGAACGAAGTGAAGGATCTTTTAAAGCAGGTTTGTTCTATACTAGACAATATAGAAATTAGTTTTCAGTAAGGAGAAGTCCAAAATGAAAGTATTATTGACAACATTGAATGCAAAGTACATACATTCATCATTGGCATTACGGTATTTGGAGAAATACTGTGATAGTCCTGCATATGATATAGTTGTAGAAGAGTATACGATTAATGATACTATTGATTCAATTACTGCAAATATTTATCGGCTTGAGGCAGATGTGATCGCTTTCTCGTGCTATATATGGAATATTACCATGATATTAGAAATTGCCGATAGGTTAAAGAAGATAAAACCCGAATGTACCCTCATTCTTGGAGGCCCGGAGGTTTCTTATGATGCGGAAACTGTCTTGAGTTGTCATGATTTTATTGATTTTATTGTGGTAGGAGAAGGAGAAGAAACATTAAAAGAATTGCTGCAAAATTTAATCTTTAATGATGAAACACTGGATAGGTTAAAAGGGATTGTGTACAAAAGCGGTAATGGCAATATTGTGATGAATCAAAGCAGACCATTGATATGTGAGCTGGATGAAATTCCTGCTCCATATAATGAACAAGATTTAGAAAGACTGTCAGGAAAGCTCATTTATTATGAAACTTCCAGGGGCTGCCCTTTCAACTGTAGTTATTGTTTGTCTTCTACCATACATGGTGTACGATATTTTTCGATGGATAGAATAAAATCCGACTTACTCCTCCTAATAAGGAAGGGTGTAAGGCTGGTGAAGTTTGTAGATAGAACTTTTAACTGCAATAGGCAAAGGACATTAGACTTGTTTAAATTTCTTTTGGATTATCATGGACAAACATCTTTTCATTTTGAAGTTGCAGCAGATTTATTTGATGATGAAGTTATTCAACTTCTTTCTATAGTTCCGAAGGGTGTTTTTCAGTTTGAGATAGGAGTACAATCTACAAATCAGGATACCATACATGCCATTGATCGGAGAATAAACTTTGAAGAACTGGCTGTCAATGTAGCAAAGATAAGAAAGGCTGATAATATAAATCTTCATCTGGATCTGATTGCAGGGCTGCCGGAAGAAGATTATCGTTCTTTTAGCCAGTCGTTTGATGATGTATATGGATTAATGCCTCATGTGTTGCAATTGGGTTTTTTAAAGCTGTTAAAAGGTGCCAAGATCAGGGAACGGGCTGCAGAATATGGGTATAAATTTACCGGTTTGCCACCCTACGAGATTTTGGAGAGTAAATGGCTAGAGTATGGGGAAATACTAAAATTTAAAGGGCTTGAAGATGTACTGGAGAAATACCATAACTCAGGTGCATTTGAAAAGTCATTGAGATATATTTTAGATAAGTATTATAAATCATCATTCGGATTTTTTGAAGACTTAGCAAAATATTTTCAAGAGAAAGGGTTAGACAGGCTATCTCATAGCAGAAAGGCACTGTATGACATACTCTATGAATTCTATCAGCAAGAAATCAGAGAGAATTTAGATTGTTTCATACAATATTTAAAATTTGATCTGATATTTCATCAGAAAGGGGTTCAGCTTCCCTACTGGGCTGATAAAAATGAAAAATCGGGATTTAAAGAGAAATGTTTTGAATTTCTAAAAAGTGAGGAACATATAAAGAAATATTTGCCCCAATACATAGGAATGCCTGCTAAGAAGGTCATTAAGGAGGTCGCTTTTGAACCATTTGTTATAGATGTTTTAGCAGAAGAAAAAGATATTGAAAAGGTGAATTCAGTTGTGATACTATTTGATTATTCAAACTTAAAGGCATATCCTTTGCGGCAGTTTTAAAAATATCCTTTTATTTTTTTATATTTTCGTATATAATAATTCATTATTGTAACGAGGCAAAAAGACG
>JBFWMP010000122.1:0-1626 GCA_050251575.1 Clostridia bacterium | reverse complement strand
CTCGTTGAAACGGTGTGTTGTAACGAAGGTGACTAGATTTTCAACAAATTACTCTGAGCTATAAGCTCTGAGCTACTATAATGGAGGTATTCGTGTGAAGAATGAAATCGTGTTGGTACTGGACTTCGGAGGGCAATACAATCAATTGATTGCAAGAAGAGTCAGAGAGTGTAATGTATACTGTGAAGTGCTGCCCTATCATGCTTCTATAGACAGAATTAAAAGCATGAATCCAAAGGGAATTATTTTTACGGGCGGTCCTGCCAGTGTATATGCTGAAAAGGCTCCTGTCTGCAGCAAAGAAGTATTTGAGTTAGGGGTGCCTGTGCTCGGTATTTGTTATGGCACACAGTTGATGAGCCATCTTTTAGGTGGTAAAGTAGCTAAAGCGCCCAAGAGAGAATACGGCAAAACAGAAGTTAGTCTTAATAGCGGCAGCAAACTGTTTGGAAATATTGAAGAAAATACAGTGTGTTGGATGAGTCATACCGATTATGTTGAGAATCCGCCGGAAGGATTTGAAATTGTAGCGAAGACAATTAGTTGTCCTGTAGCTGCGATTGAACACAAGGAGAAAAATTTATATGGAGTACAGTTTCACCCTGAAGTTGTTCATACGCCAAAAGGAAAAGATATGCTGAGAAACTTTTTATATGGTGTTTGTGGATGTACGGGAGATTGGAAGATGGCAGCCTTTGCAGAGCAATCTATTAAAGAAATACAACAAAAGGTTGGAGATAAAAAAGTTCTATGCGCTTTATCAGGCGGTGTAGATTCGTCTGTTGCTGCCGTTATGATTCATAAGGCAGTCGGAAAGCAGTTGACTTGCATTTTTGTTGATCATGGTCTTTTGAGAAAAAATGAAGGGGACGAAGTGGAAAAGGTATTTAGAGAACAATTTGATATGAACCTTATCCGGGTTGATGCGGAAGAACGTTTTCTGAATAAGCTTGCAGGCATTTCTGATCCTGAAACAAAAAGAAAGATCATTGGAGAAGAATTTATAAGGGTTTTTGAGGATGAAGCAAAAAAGATTGGTATAGTAGATTATCTAGTGCAGGGTACAATCTATCCGGATGTGATTGAAAGTGGAGTGGGCGATGCAGCAGTGATTAAGAGCCATCATAATGTGGGGGGTCTTCCTGATTATGTGGATTTTAAAGAAATTATCGAACCTTTAAGAAATCTTTTCAAGGATGAAGTAAGACAAGCCGGTTTAGAGTTAGGTATTCCTGAACATATTGTATGGAGACAGCCGTTTCCGGGACCAGGTCTTGCCATAAGAATCATTGGTGATATTACAAAAGAAAAGCTTGAGATACTTAAAGAAGCGGATGCCATTTTCAGAGAAGAAATTGCAACGGCAGGACTCCATAGAGACATACATCAATATTTTGCTGTGTTGACAGATATGCGGAGCGTAGGAGTGATGGGTGACGAAAGAACTTATGACCATACAATCGCCTTAAGAGGAGTTACTACTACTGATTTTATGACTGCCGATTGGGCGCGTATTCCTTACGATATATTAGAAAAAGTTTCAAATAGAATCATTAATGAAGTAAAGCATATCAATAGATTGGTGTATGATATTACAAGTAAGCCGCCTGCAACTATCGAGTGGGA
>JBFWMP010000121.1:0-8837 GCA_050251575.1 Clostridia bacterium | reverse complement strand
ACTATTCACTTATTAAGTATATTATCTACGCCCATCATCTCAAATTGGCTGATGAATATCCTTAAAACACAAATACCAATCCATGCATTGATATCTATTTTAAACACTACACATTCACGCAAAAAAGAACCCAGAAAGATTTACCAGGATCTTTTTTGTCTGAGCACGAAATATTGACTACTGCGGGAGGCTCAAGAACTTTTAGTTGTTTTGATCTTCAGTAATCACCTGAACAGATGATTCAGTTTGAACGGAAGAATCGATTTGCTCTGCAGTATCCTCAGATATGTTGGTGCTATCTTCAGCTTGTTCGTCTTGTGTCTGCTCTTCAACAGCTTCTTCCTGAGGTTGTCCTTCTTCAACTTCTATTGTCTCAGTTTGATCATCCCAGCTGATTTCCAAACCGAGATTTTCTGCAATAAATCTTATGGGTACAATAGTCCTATTGTTAAGCACTTCTGATGGTACATCTAATATTGTTTCATTACCATTTACATATGCTGTTCTGCTGTCTATATGAAGTACTATTTCTGTTTCCTGCTTGGTTATAGTCACTTTCTTCTCTTGTGGATCCCACTGAACTTCAGCTCCAAAAGCTTCTGATATTGCTCTCACTGGAATTAGTGTTCTACCCTCTTTGATGACTGGAGGCATATCAAACTTCAAGTCTACTCCTTCACCAATAATACTATCTACCGATAGAACATTGATATCTTCATTATTTGCCTCAATTTGCTCAGAAACAATCTCCAATTGCTGCAATTCTTCGCTTGTATATTTGTTCCTGACTACTTCTTTCATTTGCTCTTTTTTCTGCTTCATATCCTGTTTTAATTGCTCAAATTCTATTTTAGTATCTTGTAATTGCTGTAACAGCTGTTGTGCTAATTCCATATCTCCTTTTTCTTTAGCTTCTTCATATTGTATTTCTATATTATCTTTTCGCTCTTCTATAGCATCTTTTTCTTCCTCTATAGCATCTTTTTCAGCTTCTAGCTTGTTCTTTGCTTCTTGCCATGGCTTTACTTCTTCACTTTCTTCTATGTCTTCTCCGTCATCAGTGTCGCCTTGACCTTCGTCTGCGTCGTTAGCCTCATCTTGTTCTACTTGTAACTCTTCATCTTGGTCTTTATCTTCTTTGTCTTCGCCACGTTCTTTAGTTACTTTATGTCCGTTATTGTCTTCCCCCCGTCCCTTCGCCATAACATTTGGTACCGCTACTGAAGCAACCATAAAGGTAAAGGCTAGTAGTAGTACAAGTAGTTTTTCAACCTTTTTCATAATAACTCCTCCCACATTCTAAAGTTTTAGGTAGATATTTATCTTCTACTTTAGAAAGAGCAATGTAAAAAATCTGCGCTCCAATTCTATGAAACGCAGACCTACAGAGTATTTATTGATACTCTTCGGCAACCCGGCTACCTTTGCATACGCTTTAGGTCCGCAGCTTTGCGTCCTTACCTTTCGGCAAGTTTGCTATTATCGGAGATAAAATATACTACCTTTATTTAAAACCATTATACATAAGGTCAAAATACTTGTCTATCAAATCCAGGAAAAATAAGGCTAA
The DNA here is from genome assembly GCA_050251575.1 of Clostridia bacterium. Taxonomy (GTDB): domain Bacteria; phylum Bacillota; class Clostridia; order SK-Y3; family SK-Y3; genus X23. The sequence continues at coordinate 7,267 of JBFWMP010000121.1, read as the reverse complement.
ATACCTAGCTAGACACTTCTTATGCTCCTTCTGCACCAACTGTACACTTACCCGCACAAATTTTCGCTGCATGGCTACTCGACCTAGTGATCAGTTTTCCTCGTAAATTAGTGGTCAATTTTAATTGTAAATCAATAACAGTTGATGATTACATGAAATTCTATAATACAAGAAGATTACAGAGAAACCCAAAAGATCTGACTCCGACTGAATTTCGGAATCAGACCTTAGTAACATAAATTTTTAATCTTTTACCTGTCTGCTAGACAGGGAGCGTCCACATGTTTATAGGCTACTTTAAACTGATAACTATCGATTAATAACACTGGAACAATAGATATTTTTTATAAATGCTTTTTATAATTATTCATTTTCTTATACCGTAATATCTGTTCTGACCTGCTTATAGCAGATTGATTGATTGAAACCATGATATCCGTCAGTACCTTTTTATAGATATCTTTATTTTGTAACTCTAAATCGGTTATAGTTTCAATTAACCTTGTAATTTGAATGACTGTGCTCTGTAATTCTTTTAATGCCTTTTGCTTTGAAAACACTTCTATAAATACACTTGCATTTGTAGATGTTTTAAGCAAGTCATACTGCTTCTCAAACCCTACATCTAAAGCATTGATTTTCTTAATAACTTCCTGTTTCTGAGTACATATTGACAAGAAACCAGTTAGCTGCTTGTCTGAAATGACTTCCGCTTGTTTGGACGTCAACGCATGAAGCTCTTTAAGAAGATTGTATTTTTCTTTAGTAATATCCAGCAGATGCTGAGATAATGTTTCAATATTCACTATAGATCACTTAACCTTTTTTAACTATTTTCATTGCCTGGGCCCAGGTTTCACGAAGGTCACGAGTTAGTGAAATCATTTCGCGAATTATATTTTGATCTTTTTTTAAATTTGCATCCATTAAACTATTATTGATAAAATCATATAAACTATATAAACCTTTTGAAACTTCATACTCCATCTTCAAAGTACTCATCAACTCGCTAAAAATATCCTGTATTCTTATTATTGCATTGTGCGATTTTTGTATGTCTTTTACTTGTATGTAAATAATGGCCTGGTTCATAAATTTAATAGCACCATCATATAGCATTAAGGTTAGTTCTTCCGGCTTCGCACTGAGTATGGTATTCTCCTGATACTGGTTCGCCCCGCTGCTCTGATAGGACCGTACCGGTATCAGAGTATTCTCTGCAGGTTGTTGTACTATCTCTTTTTTCTGTGTTTTTTCACTGTGATCTTTATTCGTTTGTGCTACTTTTACTGTGGCAAATCTTTGATAAGCTGCATAAGGATTATTCATTGCCATAAACTACACACCTCATTTTCCAATTTTTTTATCGATAAAAAAGCCGTGAGTCTGTGGAATATTCTTTAAATATCCATCTGATAAGGCCTTTTCCCCAAGTTTTACATGTTGTATGGACTTTCCAATTTCAGCTTTGAACTTTTCTGCCTCACTCATGTTCTCGTGGTCCAGAACAATAACTTCTCCTAACCTGAATTGAATACTCTTCTCAATACTTTGAATTTCCGAATCAGATAAGTCCTTCCTTTCTAACGTTTTAAGCATATTGTTGACTTTATCTATCTTTGTAATATAACCCTGTCTTTGCTCGAGCAAATTATTGAGAACAACTTCACTTTTTTCATCGATTGCACCTTTTTGTGCTAATGTGTTTTTATAGATTTCTTCCACCAATGCCAACTTTGCTCTTAGCAATTGAATATACTTATCATTGGTTACACCTGAATAAGTTCCCATCAAGGCTACCTCTTCTCATCAACAAATATTCCTGCCATTTCCCACATCCTTGCAACCATATCAAGAATTTTTTCTGGAGGGATCTCCCGGATGACTTCTTTGGTATCACGATTAAGTACCTTCACCATAATCTGATGTGTTTGTTCATGTATTGAATATTCAAAACTGGTATTCACACCTTGGATTGCCTTATTTGCCCTTTCTATGATATCAATAATTGCCTTTTCTGATACTGATATATCATGGGGGTTGGTTCTTTCTTTATCCATCAGCTGCTGAGAAGTTTGTACTGTTCTTGTTCGCACATCAGAAGATTGCTCATTGCTTCTAATATCTGTTCTTTGAGGCGATTGTACCTTCAAAATCTGAGTTGAATAATTTGATTGGTTTTCGAACCCTTCAAGTTTCATCTTATCCCTCCTGTCTATTGTAATAAATGATATGTATGTTAGCATATTTAGCCGCCAAACTGTTGTGCAAGCCATCCTGCCTGGCTATTCATCCGAGAAAGTGCTGTTTCCATCGCTGTAAACTGGCTGTAATATCTATCTTCTTTATCATTCAAACGCTCTTGTTCCAAATCAATCTGATCCGCTAAATTATTTAATTCCTTGTCTAACAGGCTGATTCCGCCACTTGTTACATAATCTATAAATATACTGCCTCCGACATTCACATTTCGAAGTGTATCTTCTTCATCCCCATACCCGGCTTTGCTAATGATATTTTTAACCCCCAGTGTCATCTCATTATATATCCGACCTACAATACCCATTTGCTTTTTAGTCTCTTCCTTATCTTCCTTTGATATTGTTGAAGAAGTATAACTTCCGCTGTAGTCCTTGAAAAGAAGATTGACTACTGCTTGGGGATTATCTTGCAATGCTTCTCGTAATTTTGTCTCATCTACTTCAACTTGTCCTGATTTTCCACCATCAAAATAAGATTTTGTTTTAATACCAACCTTATAAAGGGCATCATAATCCGAATCTATACCATCCCCCTCTACTTCCTCGTACAATGTTGACCGAAGACTGGATAGAGTACTGCTGATAAGCATATCGTTACGTATCGTTCCACTCTTTGCCATCGTTTCCCATTTCTCAATCTGCTCGTCAGTCATTTCATCTCTTTCCTCATCCAAAAGAGGTTGATAGTCTCTATAGGTCTTTTCATTTAGCTGGGAAGTCAATTTATCAATAAGCCCGTTATAATCTGTCTCAAAAAGCTTTTTGACCTTTTCAATAATACCATCAATATCAGTTTCAACAGCAACTGTAGTAGTGCCTTCAGTATTAAAAACCATATTGACACCGTTTATCGATACCTGATTTGTGGAACTTGTAAGCCCCTCTGCACCGGCAAAACTATACTTAGCATCTTGTCCCACATATGTACCATTTGCAGCCTTAGTAAGATCTAATGCCTCTGTCATTGATGAAGCATTACCATCTACATCATATGTCGTATATGTGACATTCAAATCCAGTGCATTCATTAATGCAGTAGCTTGTGTACCAATAACAACACTTGAATCCGGCTCACCTGCTGCTGTAACTCCACCGGTAACTTGAAACTCTGCATTTTCCGCCCCGGTTACATTACTGGCAACAAAAAATCTTCCGGTACCCTCATCAAAGCTTGCAGTGACACCGGCACCCGACCGATTGATTGCATTTACTAAATCCTTTATTGTACTATCTCCATCCAAGCTTGTCTTTGTGCCGTCACTATTGATCTTCTCTATCTTTTTCCCATTAATATATAGATCATCAATACTCCCTGTTACTCCTAAGTTACTTAATTTAGAAGTTGCTGTAATGTCCCCCAAATTTGCTGCGCTGGCTGCTTGTACACCTTTTGCCAGTTGACTGACAGTAACGCTATATGTACCAGGAACTGCCGTACCGGTTGACGTTGCTGTTACAGCCGCAGTGTTAGAACTGGTAACCTTTTTTGTCCATGAAACCGAATCAATAGAACTGTTGAAGCTACTTCCCGAACTGAGGTTTTTGCTTAATTCCATATCCTTTTTGCTGTTAACAATAAAGTTAGCAAAATCCAAATTAACGTTCCTATATTTCTCCTGTTTCCAATCAGTCCATTGCTGATTTTGTTTATATTTGTTTAAACGATAACTTTCCGCATCTATCATTTGTTTAACCATGCTCTCTGTATCCATGCCGCTCGCTAGCCCTGTAATACGTCCATATGAACCTACTTGAGTCATAATCCATCCTCCTTCATCTAAATGTCTTCTATTATTCTTATCGGAAAAAATTATAAAAAGATTAATATATTTGTGCAAATTACTTTGACTGCAAGTCTAGTACATCAAACCTATAACTTTTCTGAAAAACAAAATGCCCCATAGGGCTAATTATATTCGTCATTTCTATAAATTGTTATCTTCTCTGTTTCAACAAAACCCAATCGTTGATATAGTGATAAAGCAGCCTCATTCTCTCCTTCAACCAATAAAACCGCTTTTTTGATTCCTTGCTTTTTTAATTCTTCCATACAATAAACAATAGCTGACGATCCAAAACCTCTTCCTCTAAACTCTTGACTTACTGCTATATCATATATATATCCTATCGATACATTTTTTCGAAATTCTACGCTAATGGTGCCGATGATCCTATTATGTCGACATATGAAATATACATGAATGGATGGATCATTAAATAAGGTCGTAAAGGATTCATCATTTATAGAATATCCAAATGTGCTATTAATAAGGCTAACATAGGAGTGTGCATCGTCCTCATAGGCTTTCCTAATTTGTATTTCTTCATGCTTATGCATTTCATTATATGTTGAATCATCTATTTGCATTTCCATTTTCCACGATGAAGTCCCTGGTTCAAATCCACGCCTTAATACAAAATTAACACTATGGTCTAATCTATTATTAACCACACATTGCAATGTTATTGCACCATACGGGTTTGATGCCAGTAGATATTGATAAAACAATGAACCGATTCCCTTATTCCGATAATATGGATGAATAATGATATTGATATCAGCAACATTCTCGATATTATCGTAAATCATTGTTCCCAGACCAACGATTTGTAAATTATATAAAACTATATATATATGAAAATTAGAATCACTTATGACATAGCTAAACCAATCTTCATCAAGCGAATAATCAAGTTGTTCCAATTCATTTAATTGGTCTACAAGCTTCATGATCTTTGATTGATCTAATTGGGTTGCTTTTCTTATTGTTACATCATCTGTCGCATTCATCTTGTACTTCCCTTCAAAATCGTTACTGTCAAGTGCACTAAAAACAACCTTACTGTATTTCCATTAAATACTGTCCATACTCTGTCTTAATTAAAGACTCTGCCAAAGATTTCAGTTGTTCTTTTGTAATAAATCCATTACGGTAAGCAATTTCTTCAATACAGGCTATATAAAGTCCTTGTCTTTTTTGAATTGTCTGAATAAAATTACTTGCTTCTAAGAGGGCATCATGAGTTCCTGTGTCAAGCCATGCAAAACCTCTTCCTAATAGTTTGACTTCCAACTTATCTCTTTTCATATATTCCCGATTTAAATCCGTAATCTCCAGTTCCCCTCTGGCTGATGGTCTTAAATTTTTAGCAATTTCTACTACATCCTTATCATAGAAATAAAGCCCTGGTACTGCATACTTAGACTTAGGGATTTCAGGCTTCTCTTCTATAGATAGTACTCTTCCTTCATTATCGAATTCTACTACACCATAAGCTCTAGGATTATTAACATAATAACCAAAGATACAAGCTCCTTCCTTTAAGCTTGTTGCCTCCTGCAATGTTCCAGAGAATCCATAGCCATAAAATACATTATCTCCCAAAATCAAAGCTACTGAATCCTGTGCAATAAATTCTTTGCCAATTAAAAATGCTTCTGCAATACCATTTGGTTCAGCTTGTACTGCATAAGAAAAGGACATTCCTAATTGACTGCCATCTCCTAGTAGTTGTTTATAAAGAGGCAGATCTCTATCGGTTGATATAATTAGTATTTCCTTGATTTTTGCCAGCATCAAAACAGATAAGGGATAATAAATCATTGGTTTATCATAGATTGGAATGATTTGTTTACTGATAGATTTTGTAATAGGATATAAACGTGTTCCACTTCCACCGGCCAATATGATTCCTTTCAAAATAACTACCCTCTTTCTCTGTCTAAATACATTTTTCTATAATATTCTTCATAGGCACCAGAAGTAATTTCCTCTAACCATTTATTATTCTCCAAATACCATTTTACTGTTTTTAAAATTCCTTCATCAAAAGATGTCTTGGTTTCCCATCCTAATTCATCCCTGATCTTTGTCGCATCAATCGCATACCTTCTATCATGACCCTTCCGATCCTTTACATACTTAATTTGATGTTCACTTATAGAATTTTTTCGCATATCATCTTCTGGCAGTATGTTTTTCACCATGTCAATAATAGTTTTTACAATATCTATATTGGCTCTTTCATTTCCTCCACCGATATTGTAAACCTGCCCGACCTGCCCTTTATTTATCACTAAATCTATGGCATGACTATGATCTTCTACATAAATCCAGTCTCTAATATTTTTACCGTCTCCATAAACAGGTAGTTCTTTTCCACTTAAACAATTGTTAACAATCAGCGGTATTAATTTCTCTGGAAACTGATAGGATCCATAATTGTTAGAACATCTTGTTATATTGATCGGCATCTTATATGTGTCATAATAGGACTTTGCCAGCATATCTGCTGAAGCTTTACTAGCCGAATATGGACTTCTTGGATCTAGCGGAGTTTCTTCAGTGAAGTATCCCATCTCTCCTAGTGAACCATATACTTCATCTGTAGAAACTTGAAGAAATTTCTTTCCTTCTCTCCATGTCTCTCCATCTAGCCATGCTTCTTTAGCTGCTTCTAATAACGCAAATGTTCCTTCAATATTCGTTTTAATAAATTCCATTGGATTTTCTATACTTCTATCTACATGAGATTCAGCTGCAAAGTTTATTACATAATCAATTGGATATTTATCAAACAAGAACCTTGTTAATGCTATATCTCTAATATCTCCTTTAACAAAGGTATATTTCTCACTTTTTTCAATGTGTTTTAAGTTATTGAGATTACCTGCATAGGTAAGCTTGTCTAGATTAATAATAAAAATGTCATTATACTTTTCAATAATATAATTTATAAAATTAGAACCGATAAATCCTGCGCCCCCAGTGACAAGATAAACCGTCATTTTGGCATCCCCCTCTTTATAGGTTATAGACTATAAAAAAAACCGGTTTCTTTAAATAATGGATAGCACTTATCCTTTTCTGATACTATTAGTTCTTTTATTGCTTCTAAAGGCCATCGAATATTGAAGTCAGGGTCATTCCATAAATAACCGCCTTCATCTTCCGGATGATAGAAATCCGTACACTTATATATAAACTCAGCCTCGTCTGATAATA
>JBFWMP010000120.1:0-8913 GCA_050251575.1 Clostridia bacterium | reverse complement strand
AGACATTTTCATGATAAGTGTATCTTTTGTAATACCTGCATTATTCACCAGAATATCTACACTGCCAAACGTATCTGCGGCCACCTTTACAATGTCCTCTACCTCATTAATATTTCTAACATCGCCTCTGCATGCAATAGCTTTTCCCCCATTGTCACTGATCTCTTGTACAATCTTTTCAGCATTAGCAGACGATGTACTATAGTTGATAACAATATTAGCACCTTCTCGCGCAAGTTTTGTTGCTATAGCCTCACCAATTCCTCTTCCTGCGCCCGTAATAATAGCAGTCTTTCCCTTTAAATTCATTTTGTCCCCCCTAACAGCTCATCTAATATTTTTTTGAGAGAAGGTACATTCTCTATATTATATACCTTGACTGAATTATCTATTTTCTTTATAAATCCACTGAGCGCCTTTCCAGGACCAACTTCAATAAATATATCTACTCCATCCTTAATCATTCTCTTAATGGACTCTTCCCATTTAACACTATTGCTAACCTGCTGAATCAACAATTCTTTTATTTGTTCTTTATCTTTAACATATTCTGCATTAACATTAGCAATGACAGGAATGCTCATTTCTTTAATCACTAAGTTATCTAACTCTACAGCCAGTTTGTCGCCTGCAGGCTTTAACATGCTGCAGTGAAACGGGGCACTTACAGGAAGGAGCATGGCTCTTTTAGCACCTTTTTCTTTTGCAATTTCACAAACCTTTTCTACAGCTTTTGTATCTCCAGCCACAACAATCTGTCCAGGGCAATTAAAATTTGCAGGTTCAACAATTCCTGCGTCTTTTGCCTCTTCGCAGCATTCCATAACCAGTGAAGTATCCAAGCCTAAAATGGCAGCCATCGTTCCCACTCCTATAGGTACTGCTTCCTGCATATACTTGCCTCTTTTTCTAACCAATTGAACTGCGTCTGAAAAATCAATAGAACCCGCTGCAACATGTGCTGAATATTCTCCCAAACTCAACCCTGCAACTACATCCGGTTTGATTCCATATTCTTTTAATACTTCAAAACATGCAATACTGGTAGTTAATATGGCAGGTTGAGTATTTTCTGTAATTTTCAATGTTTCTTCATCACCATCAAAAATCATAGCTTTCATATTCAAGCCTAGTGATTCTGCAGCTTTCTCATAGATAGCATCCGCTACGCAATAGTTTTCAACCAGGTCTTTTCCCATACCTACTGATTGAGCTCCCTGACCCGGAAAAACAAATGCAATCTTTCCCATATTAATTCCCTCCGCAAATGGTTTTTATCCTATCAATTACAGTATAAGTATTTTGATTCAAATCCTTTATAATTTCACTGCAAGGCTTAATATCATTAATAAGTCCGGCAATCTGCCCGGCCATCACAGAACCGAAAACAGTATCTCCGTCACATACTGCTGCCTGCAATCTACCTTTTCCGAGATTCTCCATCTCTTCTGAGGATGCCTTGTTTTCCTCCAGCTTATCAAACTCTTTCGTCAACTTGTTTTTTAATGTTCTTACAGGGTGCCCTGTGGAACGTCCGGTTACCACGGCATCCCTATCTTTGGCACCTACTACAGCCTTCTTATAGTTTTCATGAACAGTACATTCTGTTGAACAAAGAAATCTGGTTCCTATCTGAACTCCTTGCGCACCAAGAGCAATAGCAGCAATAACACCTCTGCTATCTGCAATTCCTCCTGCCGCAACAACTGGTATATTTACAGCATCTACAACCTGCGGTACTAATACGATAGTCGTAAGCTCCCCAATATGCCCTCCGGATTCTGTTCCTTCTGCAATAATTGCATCTGCGCCAGCCTTTTCCATCTTTTTAGCTAACGCAACACTAGGTACTACAGGTATAATTTTTGTACCTATGGATTTTAACTTTTCAATATATTTTCCTGGATTTCCAGCACCTGTTGTAATCACAGAAACCTTTTCTTCATAAATAACATCCATCACATCATCTACAAAAGGTGATAACAACATTACATTAACTCCAAAAGGCTTATCGGTTAACTCCCTCACCTTTCTAATCTGACTTTTTACCCAGTCGGCCGGTGCGTTTCCGGCAGCAATAATACCTAAACCTCCACCATTTGATACGGCAGCTGCTAATTCCGCAGTAGACACCCAAGCCATTCCACCTTGAAAAATAGGATATTCAATTCCTAATAACTCACATAATTGTGTTTTCATTATAACCTCTCCTTTACTTAACCCATTTGATAGCGGCAGAACCCCAAGTAAGTCCTCCACCAAACCCAACCAAAATCAGCAGATCATCCTTTTTTACATGTCCTTCCTGGACTGCCTCATATAATGCAATAGGCACGGAAGCTGCTGAGGTATTCCCATACTTTTGTATATTGATGAAAATCTTATCTTTACTTACCTTTAACCTTTTTGCGGCACCTTCAACAATTCTTATATTTGCCTGATGAGGTATGATTAAGTCCACATCATTGATATTAATATCTAATGTATTCAATACCGCATGTGCCGCATCCGTCATAATTTTAACTGCAAATTTAAATACTTCAGTTCCATTCATCCAAACAGTCCTTGGGTTTTCGGAGGACCTCTTCTCCAGCTCCAAGGAATCTATAAACAATCCTGGAATAGTAAGGTGTTTTCCAAGAGAACCATCTGCACCTAAATGCGTTGCCATAATACCCGTATCTTTCGCTACAGGCTTTAATATAACTGCACCTGCTCCATCTCCGAAAAGAACACAAGTATTCCTATCCTTCCAATCCGTTACCTTAGATAAGGTTTCAGCACCAATCACAAGGGCATTTTTATAATATCCGTTAGAAATAAATTGATTGGCTACTGTTATTCCATAGATGAATCCGGAGCAAGCTGCATTAACATCTAAGGCAGCAGCCTTTATTGCTCCAATTTTATGTTGTACAATACATGCAGTAGAGGGACTATACATATCCGGAGTACAGGTAGCTACAATAATTAGTTCCACTTCTTCCGGCTGCATTCCTGCATCTTTCAATGCGCGTTCAGCTGCTGCTACTGCTAAATCCGAAGTAAAAATATTCTCATCAGCAATACGGCGTTGTTCTATCCCTGTTCTGGTTTTAATCCATTCATCAGAAGTATCAACTATTTTTTCCAAATCAAGATTTGTTATAATCTTATCGGGAACATACATACCTAATCCTATAATTCCTGCATTATTCATCTGATGCCACCTTATCCTCTCCAGTCTTGTGAATATATTCTTTTATTTCACTAATTACACCTGTTTCTATAAACTTATGGGCTTGCTTGATAGCATAATAAAATGCTTTGGCATTTGAGTTTCCGTGGGATTTTATTATCACCCCATCAATACCTAATAAAGGCGCCCCGCCGTGCTCTGTATAATCCATCTTTTTTTTGAATTCTTTCAAGCCATTCTTCACTATTATCGCTGCTAAATAGGTAAAAATATTTTTAGTAAATATCTTTTTAATATTAGCATAAAATGTAAGTCCCATGCCTTCCATAAACTTCAAAATCACATTCCCAACAAATCCATCACATACGAGAACATCTGCTACACCAGCTGCAATATCTCTTGCTTCAATGTTACCCATAAAATTAATGGGTGCTTTTTTTAAAAGTATATGGGATTCTTTTGTTAAGTCGTTCCCCTTACCTTCTTCTGTACCTATATTGACCAATCCAACCCTAGGAGAAGGCGTATTCAATACTTTTTTCATATAGGCAGAACCCATGATTCCAAACTGCAGAAGGTTTAAAGGTTTACAACTCGTATTGGCACCTGCATCTACCAGCACAGAATAACCTGTATCAGTAGGTATAACCGGAGTCAGCGCAGGACGATCCACTCCCTTAATCCTACCCACCAGTAATAACGCTCCTGATAGTAATGCTCCTGTATTCCCCGCAGAAATAAATGCATCTCCCTCACCATTCTTAAGCATTTTCAAACCTTTCACAAGTGAAGAATCCTTTTTTAACTTAATTGCTTTTGTAGGGCTATCATCATTTGTTATCACTTCTGAAGCATGAATAATATGTATTCTTTCATTCGGATATTGGTATTTTTTTAACTCTTGAATAATAGTCTCTTCATTACCTACAAGAAATATGTCAACATTGAAATCTTTAGCAGCTTGAATGCTTCCTTTTACGATTTCAATCGGTGCATGGTCTCCTCCCATTGCATCTACAATAATTTTCATCTTCCTACCTCCTCTTGATTTCTCCATTTAAAGAAACAAGAATAAATTTGCCTCTAAACACCTCTATTTGCTTTTCCTTTATTTTTACCCATACAAGATATTTATGTTCCCGTATACGTATAACCTCAGCCTTTGCAATTAGCTTAGTCCCCGAATATACCGGACTTTTATATTTTATATTTGCAACACCTACAAGTGCTACTTGCGCATCAATAACTGCAATTGCAAGTGTTTCAGCTAAGGAATAAATGAAGTGTCCTCTAACAATCTTTGTTTTCTCAAATACCATATTATCATCAGTTTCCAAAATAGATATTCCACTTTTACCAAGATTAATATCCACCAGTTCACCGACAATTTCCTTGCTTTGTATTGATTTGACCTTATTATAGCTGTTTTCAGCTACATTCTTGATTCGTTCCCGCAATTCAGGAATACCCAGTTCTAATCTATCCAAGCGTATGGTAGGCACACTGACATCAAAAAGCTCAGCAAGTTCTTCATCTGTCAAAAAAGGGTCTTCTTGTAAGCGTTCTTGTAAATCCTTCTGTCTATCCTTTTTTGGTGATATTTTGCCCATCTCATACATCTCCTATTTCATATTATATGGTATTATTACCTGGTTATTACTTGTAATTATAAATTAGTATAATATATTTTCCCGATAATTTCAATATAATTATAAAAAAGATACATCTTTTCTCAATAAGATGTATCTTGAATTAAAAATATAAAATTCATACAATTAGTTTGCATTATATAACTAATGTGACATAGTTGGAGGTTGCGGGCGACCGCAGGTCGCCCCTACACTGTTTTCCTATGATCGTAGGGACGTATGGAAATACGTCCGCTGTTGTCTATTTCCAATTTTCGGTCGTATATCCATACGGCCCTACACATGATATATGTGTCATCCTGAACGTAGTGAAGGATCTGATATAAAACTCAAGATTCTTCGCTACACTCAGAATGACAGGTACCCTTCACACACCATAGGTTTTGGTGTCGTAGGGACGTATGGCCATACGTCCGCTGTGCTGCATCTCGGTTTTCGGCCGTATATCCATACGACCCTACTATGTACATGATGCGGTTTTTACCAATTGTATTTGTAGGGAACGGTTCGAAACCGTTCCGTTAGTTTTATGGAAATTGCTTGCAGAACAGTTATGAGCTGTTCCCTACAATCACTGTGCTGCAATAAACAATATGTATTTGTAGGGGCGAGCTTTGCTCGCCCGATTCATCCATATTTATGCTGATTATCTCGCGGGCGACCACTGGTCGCCCCTACACCGTTTTTCTGTCGTAAATTTGTTTTTCAAACGTGTCAACTTAATTTTGTGCATTTTGATAAACCATATCATAAACATAAACAATATGCTATAAACAAGCACTGGCGGTTCATTAAGGGTCACTGACGGAATCTGTTCATTGTTGTTTATAATCCTCTCCTGCAAATCAAACAGTTCTTTTTCCTGCTGCGGTGTTTCAACCACTATAAATGCCGTTTGCGGTGTTAAAATCTTTGCTCTGAAGCTGGCACGCAACAATTCCAAAGAATCTGATTCTCCCTTTAATAAACCTCTTTGTTGTGATGCATCAAGGAGCACCGCATCCTTATACTGATTGCCGGTAAAATCAAAATGTTCCGGTTGTGTGCCGGTTAATACCAATTCATTTTGATTGTTATCTGATACATACCCTCCATGATAGTCTAAAATAGGCTCTACTATAGGACTTTTTACTGTGCTTGCTATCTTATTATCTTCGTATGAATAAGGTGCTAAAGTCAGATTATGATTTAAAGCATAATAATATGGGCTTTCCGGAAATCTGTCGGACAACGGGTAAATGTTCTGAGGGAAAATAGCTCCCGGCATATTATCGGATACTGCAATAATGACCGGAAAGTTCTTATCACTTTCCTCACTTAAAATCATTCTGATTGATTGATTTAGATTAAATCCATATTCGGCTTTCATTTCTACATGTTTCATATCTGCAAGCGGATAAGACTCTGTTTTATAAGAAGCAAAAATTACATTCGCATCAATAATTCCCTTTATTTTTGCATATTCTTCAATTTGTTGTACATGCCATGCTATATTGCTGTTTTTTGAGCTATCAACAACAAAATAATATTTAGGCACTCTTTGAATCGATTGCAAATGAGCTTTTTGTGCTGATGATAATAGCACTGCACCATCAATATTTACTTCCTTTTGCTCCGCATTACCACCTACCGAGATAGACTTATGATCTAAATTGAGATTGAATTTCTGGTCATGTATAATTTCAAAGCCTGTTTCTCTTATTTCATCTGCCTCAAAAGGAAAAACCCTGAGCTCCAGCGTATTTTTCCCTATATAGTGCAACAACCCCGGGTCACGGCGCGTATTCACAATTTTGCGGTAAATAAATAAGGCGGCACGACGATCAGTGAGAATCCCTTCTTTTCTGTTCCCCAAAACATCAAGATAATAATCACTTATATATACACCTTCAGGCAGCTTGAAGGTAGTAATATATTCACCATTTCCCTCGTTCGTAGGGTTTTTTAGCTTCAGATGCACCCATGATTTATATACACCGCTTTCTTCGTCAAATCTTGTTTCACTCACTGCATCTATAAGCTGTACACGGTTATTTACAATATTGGGGTCAGATAGGTTTATACCTGAAAGATTGTGTCCTGCATCAAAAAACATATTTTCCAATGTCATGATATTTTCCTGTGAAACCATTTTCCCATCAAGAATGAACTGAGTATAAAATGTAGATATTATGGGTGTATTCCCTTTAGCAAAACCTATTCTTCCGCCTGTGAATCCAAGACCGCTCTTCATATTCCTTAATGTTCTTTCCAATCGACTTAAGCTAACTAATTGCATATTTTCAAATTTATTTTGTTCCAAATATTGCGCAGCGGCGGCGAAATTGTCTTTATCCCCCCAAAATACTGAAGCTACGCAAATAGGCAGCGTAACTATCCCAATGCAAAAAACAGCGATGATTCTTTGTATTCCCCAAGCTTGAGATAGAACCTTCCACTCTCTCCACAGATGAATCCCTTGCCAAATTGCAGCTGCGGCAGGTGCAAAGATAAACACTCCTAATCCATAAAAAATGATTCCGATTGCACCCAACGGCATAATGGGCAGAAAGACGATAAGAAAATACAGTATATAAGTATAACAGACTGCTTTAAGATAAAACATTATAATTCTAAGTCGTTTATCCTCTATTGGCGGAATCAACATCAATATACCGTTTATTATTGCAATGATATAGTAAATAGGACTGGTAAAGTCGCCGAACAATCCAATGGAATTTTGTCCATTTCCCAAACCAGCCGACAATTGATTCAGTGCCAAACCACCTAATGGCATCAACAGTGTGATAATCGTCGTTGCAATATAGTATTTTTTAGTGCCTGGTGTATCAAATGTATAAGCATACTTTTTTATTCTCCAGATAAATAGGATTTTTACAGCTAATAATAAGATTGCATACACACTTGCTATAATAAAAATCATCATAATAGTGCTAGAATTAATACCATGTATAAGATTTATAATAATAAACCAGATAGGCGGAACTATGATAATTCCTGTAGAATATCTTGCAAGATTATATTCCTTATCCGATGAAGTTGTATGATGGGCAATACCAAACATACCATATAAAACTGAAAACATACAAACTGTAATGAACACCAGCCGAGAGCTTGGAGAATTCATCAGAGAAAACGATTCCCCTAATAGTGATATTCCACTTGCTATAAATAGCATATATAAAACTGAAATTGCTATAAATATTTTTATATCTGTAATATCCTCTTTTCGTTTTAACAAAGCATAAATAGAAAAAAACACATTGAAAAAGATTGAAATACTAACTATCAACATATTCCTCTCAATATTTGATAATCCGAATCCAAATACCAGATATCCCAATAATAAAAGCTGGGGTAATGTTACAAATAATAATATGTAAATAGGTCTAACAATTGTCTTCAAGATTTTTCCTCCCAACTAAATTTTTAATTATCGCATAAGTTGAAGCAAGCGCAAAGAAATAAAAGGCAATACCTACCCCCGAATGGATTAAAGTAAACTTTTCATGAGTAACAAACGGTACAGAGCCTACAATTCTAATACAGCTAATCAATATGCCAATCAAAATAGCACCGACAAAGCTTATGAAAAGCCATGATATCTTATGCAAGCCCTTAAAATACTTTGCAAACATACAGGCATTCATACCAAACATCATAACAATAAAATTGTAACCCATACATTCACGTCCAATAGCAAATACAGCATCTATTGAATAGTATCCGATTCCATTAACATAGTTCATGGGAGTATTATAAAAAATTTCTACCGCTCTTGCATGAGGATACAGCAATAGTTCCCAAACATCATCCTGCGCTGTTTTAAACCAATAGGTCAGCAATATACCAATCAAAGCGACAAAGCAATAAAAAAGGTGATTTGATACCTTAACGTTCACTCTCATTACCCTCTACATATTCTAAAATATCCCCCGGCTGACAGCTTAAGGCCTTGCAAATTTCCTCTAATGTAGAAAAGCGTATCGCTTTTGCTTTATTATTTTTCAGTATAGATAGATTTGCAGGAGTAATATTTACACGCTCTGCAAGTTCAGACAGCCCTATTTTTCTTTTAGCCATCAT
>JBFWMP010000119.1:0-9023 GCA_050251575.1 Clostridia bacterium | reverse complement strand
ACCTTCACACGGTAGAAGTCGTTGGTTCAAACCCAATCGCGCCCATAAAGGACCAGTCTTCGGACTGGTCTTTTGCTGTATTAGGTGAATGTGTTCGCTTGTAATAGGATTGCTACCGTGTGAAGGAAGAAGCTTATCCTAAATTCAAAAAGGCTCATGAGATTTTTCTAAGTAAAAGTGATTGTATTACACAATCAAGCTTCGGTTCATACGGGAAATACGTTGATAGAATGAATCTGGAAGAAAATGCTAGACATATTCTCGCTGTGTAGGCTCTTTATTTGTAACAATAAGTTTCAAGATATTTGATAAATGGCATCTATCAGCACAAATTTCCATGCTATACTAGCAAACAGAGATAATAATTGATTTTTGGAGTTGTTATGCTTAAATACTTGCAAAAAACTCTAAATCTAAGATACACATCTTCTCTTGGTATACCTTACTTGATCTGCTTGCTTGAAGAATTGAATTATTTAGATTATGAGGAAAGGTGTAATTTTCTAAAAATGTTAGGCTCATATACAGCCACATATCCTTATCCGACCGATGAACTTGATACACTTTATAAGCTCATTGGTCCTATTCCTAATACATGTTTATCCTTTGCTGAATCAATATTTGATATTGATATACAAGAGTACAACTGCATAAAAATCGGGAAAAAATTAGAGCATAAGTTATTCGCTGATATCAGACCAGAACTTAAATCCGCAATTTATACACGTTTGATTACACATAATTCAATTCCAAAGTTTTTTGAACCCTATGTAGTTGAAGCTCTTATCCCAGGAAATTTTGAAGCATACTCAGTTATTAATCAGTCAATATTTGTTACTTTGTTAAAAAGTTCAATTCGAAGGGAACAATTGAAGGATCAATCCTTAGGGGGAGCTCTTGCAGCACAGCTACAAGAGCAAATCAATAAACTAAAATTGCAATACCACTATACCCTATTGCCCATAGAGATTGATAAGAGAGATCTGGAATTAGTTAAAGTAATTACTGCTAGTCTTTTAACTGGTGCTATACGAAACAAAGATATGCATGATTTCATTTCAAAATTGGGAGAAGGAGGCCTGCTTTTCATAAGCTGTTTACTATTTGCTAGAGAACATGAAAAAGAATCGAATAGAGACTTTTGGAAGGAATACTTTCAATGGCTAAAAATAGATAATTCTCTATATAAAATAATTTCACAAAATAAGATATATGAGTATTTAAGACTATTTTGGGATGCTAATAACATTATCCATATTTATTCGAAAAATAATAATATCCAGTACGTACTTACTTTTCGAATGCATTCAATTGTGGCTAATAGGCCGCTCTCAAAACGCTTGATTACAAGATTCCTTCTAAAATTAATTAAAAGCAAAGGAACAATTTTTCATGATTACGATGACCAGAAAAAATTATTAGTTGATTCTCTTACCGAATTTGCCCTGCCTCTAATAGAAGAAGATAGCGACGAAAATCCGGTAAATACGTTCCTTCAACTTCCAAGAGAAACAGCTCAAGCATTTTGTTATTCCTCGGACCAGGTAATCAATTTTATAGCACCAGTATATGATTACATGGAAAGAAGGCTAGTAGATATCACGAATGACAATCAAACTACATATTCTAGAGATATTGAGTTTCCTCAGTTCCTTGCATTATCAATAGAAGAAGCGTTGCAAGAAACCTCCGTTGAAGAAATCAAGAGAGTTAGAAAAATACTTGGTAACCAACTAAGAGGGCCAGTTACAATAGCTTTGGATCCTATCAAAAAACAGTTGCATTATTTAGTACCTGTTTATTCGTTTATTGATTTATCAGAGGATTCAAATATCACTTTCTCACTCATTGATGCAGGTGAAATTATTTTCCAAAAAAAACAGCTTGAGTATGACTATATAGGTTCAGCAATATATACGAAACAGTTCGTGATTCCGTGTGATAAATTCAGGAGCGAATTAATATTTCAGTTTAGTAACGGAGAAAAGGTACTTGCTAAGAACAAAGTTTTATTGGGTTCTATATTTAATGCTGATGGAGATCTGATCCATTTTCCTTGTAAAACTGAACAGCTGGTTTATTGCGTTGCCAAGGAAGATTCAATTGATGCTGATAATCTAGAAAGAATAAAATTGAATATTCTGGAGGATTTTTCTTTATGGGAGACCTATCTATCAAAGGATTTTCCAATATTAATCAATAACATTTTATATAGCTTGGGTTCTGATCATAAAAAACAAAAGGCTGGGCTTATCTATAAGCGTGACATATATCGTCAAACTCTTTTCTCGAGTGACAAGACCTTGTATCCAATAATTGGAGAATATCCAGAAATTTTCCTACGCTATCATTCAAGTATACCTATTAAAAACGAATTTACATTTATTCTCGATGGAATCGAGATTCCATTTACAGTTGTATCAAGCCACTTGCTAGAAGATGGGACGGGTGAGTCATATTATCGATTTAAGATTGATTCTTCTGTGATGTTACCCAGTGCAAAGCTGGTTCATTTTCGGTTATTTTCCTCGGCAGATCACACTGACTACATATCAGAGACCTGGTTTTGTCTGAAGAACTTACAAATCCAATATTCAAGAGCTTTGTACTATGGCACGAAAAATGCCGAGATAGTCAATTTGTCTTTTGATGGCAAGGATGTGTTGTTTCAAAGCCATAATTACTTTTTTCCCAATTCTCTATTGAAATATAAAATCGATTTGGATAATGAAAAGGATAACAGATTGATTCTAACTCCTCCGATGATAACAGTGACAGCAGGGGAGGAGTCACTTTTCCAAAAAGAGTTATGGTATGAGGATCTTGTAGAACATGGAGGGATAGCTGTCAGTGCTCCTACTGAAGTAACAAACCTCTCTCTAATAACTGTAGATAGCAATAATCATGTAACTCATCGTTTGAAAAGGCGTGGTGAAATCTATAATGCTGAATATCTATCTCAACTACCTGAGACAGAAGAAGATTTTGTTACTCTATATCTTCAAGGATATATACACAAGGAAAAAGTGGTTAAGCCAATTTGTAAGATTTATTACAAAGTAACAAAAAAGCAAGAAAAGAAAGAGGTATTCTTCTTTATGTCTCAATCCGACAATTTCCGTTTCAGTAAAATAAAACCAGGGTTAGAAGTTCATTTATCCTATTTCTGTAGCAGGAACAAAGACTATGATCTAAGGATACGTAAGAAAGATCAGCCTCCTATTATCATATCAGGAAAACTAAATACTGAAGGGGACTTCTATCATTATCAGAAGGAAAACATTGAGAAGGGCACATACTTAATTACAGTGTATGAAACAAGAATAAATACAATTACAGGAAAGTCAATTGAAAGAATAGTATGTTCAAATGAGATAATCTATAATTCCGGTAAATCCGTTGAACCCCGAGATGATAAAACGGGTTTCATTAGTCCCTCAAATTACCTGGCAGATATGCAATGGCATACTATACAACTTCTCTTTTCTGTTAAAAGAACGTTTAAAGGTAATGATTGTATCTACACACCGCATACCGTCTTGAAATCTTTCTTTATTGAGACTGATTGTAAGCTCTCAGTTGGTGAACGCTTCTCATCTCGAGGATTTTTCTATGATAGGTACGGAAAAAGGATTGATCTTGATCATGGTGAGTTGTTCTCAGTTACTGTTAAGAAAAAGCAAAGAGACGGGAAAATGGTATTGCTGATAAGAGATCGAAATCATAGGCCGCTTCGAGTAGGTGCTCAAAGTGGTTTTGTGAACCCGATTAGTACATCTAGGTTCGAGCATGAATACGAATGTATTTTCTTTCTCGGTCAGACTATTAACTTGGAAAGGAGCGAAGGATGAGGTTTAATCCGATTGATACAGCGAAGAAAATAAATGAGAGCTACAGGGATTATATGAAGAGTACTTTCTTCATTAATAATGAAAAATTCAGAGATGAATACTTTGCAGAGTTAGATAAGCTTGATTTCGCAAATGGTCCATATTTGGAGTGCGTAGATGCATTTACTCAAGGCAAGAGTCTACAGCAACTGGTAGCAGAAGGATTACTATCTCCGTCCTTTAAAGATCTTCTAAAGGGAGATAGAGTTCAATATGAAAGACCTCTCTTCCTACATCAGGAGCAAGCAATTCGAGTTGCAGATAATGATAAGAATATGGTAGTAACCACTGGTACTGGGTCGGGCAAGACTGAATGCTTTCTGTATCCTATTCTTAACCATATCTTGAAACAGGATAGTGATGGGACATTAAAACCTGGCGTTCAGGTTTTGTTGTTATATCCAATGAATGCTCTAGCAAATGACCAGATGCAACGTCTACGCGAAATTCTTCGGGATTATCCATCAATCACATTTGGTGCATATACAGGAGAGACTGAAAGCGAAGATGCTGCAGCCATTAGACAGTATCAGTCTCTCCATTCTGGTGAAAAACCACTGAAGAATGAGCGAATATCTAGAAGGCAAATGAAGGAAAGCCCTCCGCATATCTTGGTGACCAATTATGCGATGCTTGAGTATCTGTTAATCAGACCAACGGACAATGTCTTTTTTGATAACCAAGGTTTCAACTCAAATTGGAAGTATTTAGTCCTCGATGAAGCACATGTATATGCAGGTGCTTCGGGTATGGAAGTATCCATTCTGTTGCGTAGGTTGATTCACAGACTTCCAAATTCTGATAACGTCCGCTTTATACTTACCAGTGCCACCCTTGGTGATGAAAGGAAGAATAAAGAAATTTTACAATTTGCATCCTCACTCTGTGCAGGAAGGCCTTTTGATGTTGATGCAATAATCAGGGCCTCTCGTAGAACAATGGAATTTGAATCAAGTTTCACGGGCAATGAAGAGTTGTACAAAACTATTGCCGATATTATAACAAGAGAACAAACACAGCTCGTGCCAAATGACGTCAATAATAAGCTGCAGTTACTAGACTGCTTGAGTAAAATGCAAGAGGGAAAGAAATGGATTAAAGATGAGTCATCCTTTCAAGAAGCACTCTATGATTTATTCTGTCATGATACACTATATAGTGAGATAAGGAAGCACATTGTACATGGAGCTAAAAGCCTCCAAGATATGATAAATGCCTGTTCAGTCTCAGAGAATGCACTGTTGAATTTTATTCAAATAGCAAACTTTGCGGTTAAAAATCATGGGAAACTACTGGATGCAAGGTACCATCACTTTGTCAGGACTTTAGAGGGAGCCTACGTTTCCTTCTTCCCTGAGAAAACCCTATCACTGGTTCCCAGAAAAACTGTACGTATTGGAGAGAAGGATTATCGATGTTTCAAGTTGTCTGTTTGCCAGTTTTGTGGTGAAATGTATTTTGAAGGTACAATTTCAGATGATCAATATTTCATTCAGCAAGAAGGTGAAAGAAAGCAATTTTTCATGGTGATTAAACCAGACTTCTTGGATTTTACCGACGATGATGATAAGAACATTAGGAAAACCATTGAAAAACGGAAAAATGCCTATCGTTTATGTACCAGTTGTGGAAAAATTGGTAGTTACGAAAGTGTTTCCCCATGTTCCTGCAATCAAGAAAGTAACATTCTTTTATATCTTTGTCGAGCAAATGAGAATGATGGAATTCTGCACACCTGTTATAATTGCAGGACTACTAATCCCAAAGGATCAATCTTGCGGGGATTTTATCTAGGACAGGATGCATCTGCTGCAGTTGTAGGGGAGACTCTCTATGAATCTATTCCTGAAACGATCACAAAACAAAGAAAAGTAAATACTCAGGGAACAAGTAACCCTTTCAAGAGAAGTGTTGTTGAAGATGAGCCAAAAAAAACACGTAGATTATTACTGTTTTCTGATAGTAGACAAGAAGCAGCATATTTTGCTTCATATTTTCAATATACCTATGATGTTATCCTTAATCGAAGGTTGATTATGCGGTCCGCAAGGACTCTCATGGATAGATACCATGACGATTATGAAAAAGGTATACCACTACTCCATCTAATAGAGCAAATGCGTTCAAATTATTCGGAAGTATTTGGAAAGAGTATGAGCCCTGCTTTTATTACGAAAGAGGTATATAAGGCAGTTATCGGCGAACTAAAAGATCTTTCAAGAAACAGCTTGCATAGTATAGGTTGGATAGATTATAAAATCGATGAGAATCTGCAAATTCCTAAGGAATACGACCAAGATGGTATTTCTCTGACAGCAAAAGAATTGAATAGCCTAATTTACTTTTTCCTAGAATATTGCATGCATCATGGTGCTTTGCAGTTGCCGGAAATTGTTAAGTTTGATGAAGAAGATTGGAGTGCATTTGATTTTAGCAAGAAAGAGCCATTTATCCAAAAAAAACATTCAGGAGCAGGATATTCTGAAGGAAATCTAAGAGCATTTGTACCTGCCACCCAAAATGCTTTAACTGAGTTCATGGGTAGAGTTTTTCCAGAAAGTGTTGATAAACATAAAGAATTTCTGTCTCTTATTTTTGATCAATATCTCACCGATGATGAATTCAAAATACTTATACCCAAACCAGGCAAAAGGACATACTTTAAAATCAATCCAGAGAACATTAGAATTATTATACAAGGGTATCATTCTATAACGCATTATCGCTGCTCAACTTGTGGACGAATAACCACATTAAATATCAATGGGAAATGTCCATCATATCGGTGTGATGGCCATCTGGAGTTATATGATTTTAATTCAAGCAAGACAAAAGAATATTTTATTAATCAATATGGAACTGATGCTCCTCTAATACCACTAACAATAAAGGAGCATACAGCGCAGTTGAGTAAATCTGTTGCACAAGAGTACCAACACCAATTTATTGAAGGGAAAATCAATATTCTTAGTTGTTCTACAACTTTTGAGATGGGTGTTGATGTGGGTGAATTGGAAACTGTTTTTATGAAAAATGTGCCTCCTCGACCTTCCAATTATATTCAGAGAGCAGGTAGAGCGGGCAGGCGTTTGAATTCTGTTGCATTCTCATTAACATTTTGCAAATTAGGTCCTCATGATTTCTATTACTTCAAGCAGCCAACAGATATGATTAACGGTACAATAACACCACCGGCCTTCAAGATAGACAATCCCAAAATTGTGAAGCGTCATGTCTTTGCAGTTTTACTATCATATTATTGGCGCCAGTACTTTGCTGATAAGATACAGATTCAAGATTTCTTATCAAAGGCTCCTCTGAAAATAATTGATGAATCTCTTCAGAAAATCCCAGAGTCGATTATGCAGTATCTTTACAAAGTAGTACCAACATCACTAACAAGTGATATTAAGTATTTTATTAAAGAGTATAAAGATGAGTTATTGCCTAAAGTTTCAGCGATGTACCAATCTGATGTTGATGGATATTCGAAGGCTCGAGAGGAAGAGGATTCCAAGATTGGTGAGAAAAAGAAATATAAGCTTTTAGAGTGGTTAAGGAGAGTTGAGCAAACATATCAACAAGAACAGATTCTGTCTTTCTACTCTAGAAATAATCTGATTCCTAAGTATGGATTTCCTGTCGATACGGTTACCTTGTTTACGGAAGCAAATTCTCGTGGATATCGAAGTGATACCTCCAAACTATCCTTACAGAGAGATTTGACACAGGCAATAAGTGAATATGCTCCTGAATCTGAGGTTGTTGCTGATGGTTATATGTTTACGAGCCGCTTTATAAAACCACCTGTTAAGCAGGAAACAACGTGGAGGCAATATCTAGTTCTACTTTGTAACAATCCATCTTGCAATAAAGTTAAAGTAGAAAAATATGTTGGGCAAGACATTAAAAATAAAATTGAATGTCCTGTTTGCAGTTCACTTTCAATTCTACCACAAATCATGCTAGTTCCCGAATATGGTTTTATCATAGATCAGATAGTTGATAAAGTTACTACGAAGCGACCAATCAAGACTCATAGAACTGAGTTCTATTATCTCGGCGAATTTGATGATAAGCGTGCAAATACTGCTAAACAGTACAAACTGAATGGTATACAGGTTTCAGTCATCTCTTCCACTGATGATGAGTTGCTTGTTATGAACAAAAGTGAATTCCTTGT
The DNA here is from genome assembly GCA_050251575.1 of Clostridia bacterium. GTDB lineage: Bacteria > Bacillota > Clostridia > SK-Y3 > SK-Y3 > X23. The sequence goes on along the minus strand of JBFWMP010000119.1, from coordinate 950 downwards.
TTGTCAAACGTGCGGATACGCAAAATTAAGTCATGGAAAACCAATTGAATATCAATCTCACGAAAATCCACGAGGGTATCCTTGTAACGATAATCAATTGGTAAGGCGGTCGCTTGGACATAAGTTCAAGACTGATGTTGCTTTGTTATCAATCAATAGGACAATGGGAAGAGATGAGTCACTCACAATTCTGTATGCATTGCTAGAAGGGTGTAGTAAATACTTTGACATAGAAAGAGATGATATTGATGGATGTATTTCCTACCAGAGTTATGCAGCAGAAGGAGGAAATATTGGTACTACTTTTGTATTGTTTGATTCAGTTCCAGGCGGTGCTGGCAACGTAAAAAGAATTTATGATTCTGATCAAAGTGATTTTATAGGTTTTTTGCAAAAAGCTTTTGATAGAGTGAATAACTGTGATTGTGGAAATGAAGGAGATACCGTTTGCTATAGTTGTCTTTGTAATTTCAAGAATCAGCACTATCAAGAGAATATGCAACGTAGATATGCTGTTGAGTTCTTAGGAAAACTACTGGAATAGATAGGTTATGGCTGAAAGTACTTCAATGATGGTGCCAATTATGAACCTTATAGATGGATTATTTGGTCATGGCTGTATGGAAATAATTGGAAGAAAAGGAAAGGACCAATAGATGATCAAAACGTTAAGACTGCGAAATTATAAATGCTTCTTAGATAGCACTATTTCCTTTAGAAAACAAACAATTCTTGTAGGTAAAAACAATGCTGGTAAATCTACGTTGATAGAAGCCTTACGATTAATATCGGCAGCCGGGAAAAGAAGTCTGAACTCGCATTTTTCAAAGCCCTTGGGAATGTACGATCTACCTATAGATTATGAAGGTATAAAAATTGATACTGATAAATTGAAAATAGATTTGCGAAATGCAATTTATTTTTATGATGAAACTATAGCAACCATTGAA
>JBFWMP010000118.1:0-9028 GCA_050251575.1 Clostridia bacterium | reverse complement strand
TACACGGCATCTAAATGAGTTAATACAGTTAAAAGAATCAGGAAAGGGTGCAGGAGTTATTTTTATTATACAACGCCAGGATGCGGATATGATCACTCCTAATGATAGAACGGATAAAGCATTTGGGCGTGTGTTAAGAAAAGCATATGAGGCTGGAGTGGATTTATGGGCGTATAGGTGCAGAGTGGATAGTGAGCAAATTGTTATAGACAGAGAGATTGCAGTATATCTATAAGTATTTATATCAGGAGATCACTGTAATGAAAAATCAAACAGACAACTAATCAAGCAGCAAGGCGGTATAGAATTTTTATGTGTTGTAATTGCTTACACAATTACTTCGTTGTTATAAAATCCTGTTTTGAGTAAAGAATACTCCTATAGATGAAAATTTTTAAATTTCCACCTGATAAGGAGGTTTGAATATGAAGCTAAAAAAAATCAATGTAAATAAATCCATTAAAAAATTAGATGCAAAGAAGCTAATTACTTATGGAGCCGGCGCTGCAGGCACTGCTGCGGGACTATGGGGGGCAAAGCTGGCAGGCAGGAAGACCTTCCAATTAGTTGGAAATCATGCAGCAAGGGTATTAATGACAGATATCTATGATGAAAATTTATATGAATTAGTATCATCTACTTCCAGAGTAGGAATTCCAGAGGTCATGGAAACCAATTTGAGAGCAACGGAAGGCAAAGCAATATCAAGACCCATGGGAACAGCGAAAAAATTTCCGAATATGGGAAGCTTGATGTTTAATACAGCGCAGCTCTACACTATGCCAACTCCTTTTGAAGAAGAAATTGATGTAAAAGTCACAATTGGGAAGAAAGCAAAAAAACCTTTAGAAATCGAAACACCTATCATGATAGCACCCATGGCCTATGGGGTTGCATTAAGCAAAAAGGCAGCTACTGCCCTAGCGAAAGGCGCTGCATTAGCAGGGACTGCAATATGTTCCGGTGAAGGTCCGGTGCTGAAAGAAGCAAAAGAAGCAGCTAAAAAGTTTATTTATCAATATCATAGAGGGAATTGGGGAAAGAGAGAAGAAGATCTTACAAATTGTGATGGCATAGAGATTCAGTTTGGACAGGGTGCAATTGCAGGAGTTGGACATACTCTGAATTCAAAATATATAGATAAAGAACTAAGGGCAGCTTATGGAATTCCTCCCGGACAAGATGTCACTGCGCATTCCAGGCAGCCGGAGGTTAATCATGCCTCTGAACTTCCAAAACTTGTAGAGAAACTGAAGCGTATCAGCGGTGGTGTTCCTATTGGCGGAAAAATAGGTGCAGGAAAATATTTGGAAGCTGATTTGGATATTCTTTGCAATAGCGGAGTAGATTATATTTCAATTGATGGTGCAGAAGCAGCAACCAAAGGTGCACCACCGATACTGCAGGATGACTTTGGGATTCCTACTATTTTTGCTATTAACCGTGCGGCAGAATGGTTACAAAAGAATAATTTCAAAAATAGCGTGAGTTTGATTGCAAGCGGAAAAATCAGAACACCGGGAGAAATGCTAAAAGCAATTGCATTGGGTGCGGATGCAGTATATATAGGAGCGATTGCCCTTTTTGCCATGTCGCATACACAGATTCTAAAGGTACTTCCTTATGAACCGCCTACACAGTTGGTTTGGCATCATGCAAAAGGAGAGAGCAAGCTTCATATTGAAGAAGGTGCAGAGTCATTAAAAAAATTCCTCAATGCTTGTAAGGAAGAAATTGGAGAGGGCATTAAAGGATTAGGGAAAACAAGATTAAGCGAGGTAAATAAAGAAGACTTGGTAGCACTAGATGAAATGGTTGCTAGAGGCTGTGGAATTCCAATGGTGTATGAACCCTTTGAGTATGAATATGAAGAGGAACATGAGGACGAAGAATAAAGAATTAATAGGTTGAGAGGTTATTTCTCCCAACCTATTTCTATGTCATCGCCTGTTCTGATAAGATCAGTAAAGCCTGCCTGGCGTCCATTTAATTTTAGTGCAATGCTTCCTTGGGGATTTGATAAATCAAAATCTATATAGTTAAAAATATCTACGAACATAAAATCTTTTTTTGAAGTATCTATAACTAAGGGTTTTCCATTTACGGATATCTTAAGCTGACTTGGAAGACCAGACAGCTTACTGGCTGTTACCAAGTCATCAACAATAATAGGAGAAGCATCTGGCTCAAGATTTTTATTTGCCGTTAAATCTTTTTCAGTATGACTTGTTTCCGGAGGTGTATCTATACTGTCAACGGTAGTCTGAAGCTGCTCTGAAAGTTGTTGGAAAGTTTCAATCTTATCGCCATCTTGAACGAAGTAATCTTCCGATACAGTTTCGCCATTTACTTTAACAGTGCTGCCAAAATCAGCATAATACTCCAGTACTTCTTTGATAGATAAGCGGGCAGATTTTCCTATTTGAGCCGGTTTAATAGTGATATCGTCATTGTTTTTGATATCTGTCTCAAGGTTAGCTGTTTTTCCATTGACAAATATCTGTGCAGATTCGCCGTAATCACCCTTCAAAGTTTTTTGCTCTTCATTAATTTCAAATACAAGAGACTTACCACGCTTTCCGATTAAATCCTTGGCATTAAAACCGATGAGAACAAGTGCATCAGAAACATTAAGATTCCTTGTGTTGAAAAGTCTTATTGTTTTTTCATTTACAGTAATGTCAATAAAATCCTGACCTCTTTGCATTTGTGCGGTAACAGCAATACCGATAGGAGTAATCGCTTCGGGTCCTAAAAGCTTCTTGCCGGATATCTTTACATTCTGAACAGCACTTCTGTTTCTGACGGCGACTCTTTCCATAGGTAAGTTCAGTCGATGTGCAATAAGCTGTGGCAAGCAAGAAATCTGGCTGCCGCCTCCAACAAGGAATACAGCATTCGGAGCTTTTTTATTATATTCTAGGATTTTTTGTGCAATAGTATCAGCCAAGAACTCTATGGCAGGTTGGATAGAAGCTATGATTTCCTCTGTTTTTTTCGTTTGTTTGTTTCCCATGATATCTGTAAAACTTACGCTATCCTTGGAAGAAGATAGAGAAACCTTTATTTTTTCTCCTGTATTAAAGTCAATTAGATAGTTTTGACAAATGAGTTCAGTAATTTCATCTCCGGCAACCGGCACCATAGCATAAGCAACTACTGAGCCGCTCTTGGTAATGGCAATGTCGGAGGTTCCGGCACCAATATCGATTAATGCAAGATTTAATAAACGCAAGTCTTTTGGAATAGCAACATTTATAGCAGCAATAGGCTCAAGAGTAAGACTGATCACTTCAAGATCAACTCTTTTCATAACACTGTAGAGACTGTCTACAATGGTATGGGGAAGAAACGTAGCTAAAATATCAGCACCAATAGTTTTCCCTTTATGACCTATCAATGAGCCAATTACATAATTATTAAGGTAGTAATTGATAGTATCATAGCCTACACAATAATAAGGCATCTTATCTTCATTTGAAAGTTCTTCATCAAGCTGCATCTGTGCAATCTGCATACCTTCCATTTCAAGGCTTTTTACTAATTCTCTGTCAATCTCTTTAGCAGGATCTATTTCACGTTGTACATTTATTTGCTTTGTACGAAGCACTCTGCCGGCAGCAGCGATCGCTACTTTATCCAGTTTCATGCCAGTTTTTTTTTCAAGAGTTTTCTTCACTTTTTCTACTGCAATAGCAACCTGTTCCACATCATGCACCTGCCCATCCATCATCGCACGGCTTTGATGTTCTTGAACTTCAGACGCAATAATCCTAAATGTATTCTTTTCTTGCATACCAACAATACCTACCACGGTTCTAGTTCCTATATCCAGTGCAAATATAGTATTATTTATATTTAATGTGTCAGTATGCTTTATGCTCATTATTAAACTCCTTATCGTATAATTAATCTTAATATTTATTTCGACAAATTGTTATAAAATCCTTCTTTAATTGTAGCATATTTTAACTGATTTTCTTCTACTGATATTGATTTTGATGGAGAACTGGAGAAATGCTACACTTGACAAATCTTATAAAAGTAGTATAATAAATTGTTGAGACATAAATATTAATATATAATACCCTATTTGTCTATTTAGGTAGGGTTATTTTATCCATTTGAGTAGGTGCAGGGTATGAGCAAGGACAGTTTTAAATCAATAGCGAAAAATAAAAAAGCATGGCATGATTATTTTATAGAGGAATCTTTCGAGGCAGGGATTGAGCTTTCAGGTACTGAGGTAAAATCCATCCGTCAAGGAAAGGTGAATCTAAAGGATAGCTATGCTTCCGTAGACCGTGGAGAAATTATTATTAAAGGGATGCACATTAGCCCTTATGAACAAGGTAATATTTTCAATAAGGATCCATTAAGATATAGACGGTTATTGTTGCATCGTTATGAGATTAACAAGCTCATAGGTGCGACACAGCAGCAAGGATATTCACTCATCCCATTGCAGATTTATCTTAAAGGATCATTGGTGAAGGTTCAGCTTGCCCTTGCTAAAGGTAAAAAGGACTATGACAGAAGGGCAGATATTGCAGAACGTGACTCGAAACGCGATATAGAAAGGGCATTAAGAGAAAGAAATAAAATGTAATAATCCTGATAGTTACGGAAATGGATGTTATGATGTTCGGTTTCTCCGAACTCCCAGCTCCAAACTCCGAGCTTATATATGGGGGCGTACTGGTTTCGACGGGGATGTTGAAGCATGAGTAGCGAGTAGTGGACCAGGGCCACTCTAAAACTTGGAAAAATAAAATTAAACGCAAACGATAATTACGCGTTAGCTGCCGCCTAAGGTAGCCGTTCAACCTGGGATTACCGCGGCCCGGGATTGAGCGTCGATAGCGGTGAACGTGACTAAGCAAAGCTTTGAGCTTGGCATGACAAATGAAGCTACTAAACCCTAAAGCCTGTTAGTGGGCGTTAGGTAGAGGGAATGTAAAAACACTAAATGCACTCGGAGAAGCTTATGTGAATATGTTTTCGGACAGGGGTTCGATTCAAAAGAGTCGCCTTATGGAGTGATCCATAAGTGATAATCTGGCTTAATCGGTGAAGCCGTAACGTGAAGACGACGGTAATGCCGAGGGGTATGCGGGGAAACCCGGCAGCTCTCTATCGACTCATAGACTCCTAAGTTAATGAATATGGAGTACTAGGATGGAAGTGATCAACGATACTTACACTTTCATAACACGCCAGAGGGCTTCTTATTAAGAAGTCTAAGACATAGTCAGTACCATTGGAAACAATGGAAGCATATGTCCCCTCGCCTCCACCAAATTATAAAAAGGACTAGGAAAAGTTTATCCTAGTCCTTTTTATAATGCCATAAACATATCGTAAAATGTTTCTTTGGATTTTAGTAGTTCTTTCGAATATCTACCATTTCTAGGAGTTAATTGTTTATATTTGGTGATAATCATTTTGGCGCGCAGTTTCTTTTGCAAGATGATGAGATAAGGTTCAATTTCTTGAAGTAATATTATAGCATTATTATATTTCACTGTATAGACATAGGAATTTTCATGTTTAGATGGCTTATAATTTTTCTTTGACTTTATAGTTCCAGCCCCTGTTTTAGTTTTTATATATTCAAGTAATTCTAATGAGGTTGAGGCAACACTTACACAGGGAGCAGGAAACTGGTTTCTGTGAAAACGAATCAGCATAATACTTCCTTCACCATCAATAATACCTGCAATATAGGCTTTTTCTTCTGACAACATAAATCTATACTCCTATATATAGTTAGTATAATAAAGAATGATTTAGCGAACTAATGTTTGGTTCTATTCTATCACAATGCTTCTTGGAATTAAAGTATTTTAAGTAATATAATTTGCCAGACCACTGAAAATAGCTTGGGAGACACTGTTAAACTCAGACTAGAAAAGGCGGAAACTGATTGTTCAAAGATATTTGTCATCGAGGAATCGCAGGAGGGACTGGCACTTTCATATGAAAAAATAGAAAATGCATTACAAGCAATGAAACAAAAACTGTTTATTAAGAGGTCATAAGGAAGTTGTAAGGGAGGGTTCTTGTTTGTGACTCATTGAAAAATGCATGGTAGAATAGCTCTGTAACAAACTAGAAAGAGATGTATGATATTCCAAGACGAGGAAGAGAGCGTATCAGAAGTAGTGCTTACTATGTTATGCTTCGTGGGAACGAACGGAAAGATATATTTTGGAAATATTTGTGTTATTTGCATTTGTGATGTATAATATATTCAGTAAATTTAATGAGGTGTTAGTCATGGAATATTTATCTGCTTTGGATATTGCACTTAAATGGGGTATTAGCAAAAGACGCGTTCAGACACTGTGCATTGAAAATAGGATTGTAGAAGTAAAAAGCTAGGAAATATGTGGCTTATCCCTGAGGATGTCGAAAAACCTAAGGATGGGCGAGGTAAAGAAATTAAGGATAAATAGTGATAGCTGATTTGATACCGACGTGGATGTCGCTATCAAAATGATAAAGCTTGAGATCTAATATAAATATAGCAGTAGAACAAAGGATCTAACTAATGACCAATGAAGAATTCAAAAAATTAAAAGCTGATTTATGGGCATCTGCTGACCAATTAAGGGCTAATTCTGGTCTGAAATCCACTGAGTATGCAACCCCAATATTGGGACTTATATTTTTGTATTTTGCTGAAAGTAAGTATTCTAAGCTAGAAGCAGCGATTAACGCAGAATATAATAAATCAAAAGGTACACGAATGGAACGTGCAATTCATGAAATATCCATAGAAAAGTGCGGGTTTTATTTGCCAGATGAAGCTAAATATAATTATCTTCTCAATTTGCCAGAGAGCGATAACCTAGCACAAAAGGTTAAGGATGCTATGACAGCTGTTGAAAAGTACACCTCGAAGCTTGAAAACACACTACCAAAGGATGAATACTACAATATCAACGGGACAGAAGATAAAACTGTATTAAAGAAGCTGCTTAAAACCTTCAAAGATATTCCAGATGATATAAGTATTGATTTGTTTGGTGAGATATATGAGTACTTCCTAGGTAACTTTGCTCTTGCAGAGGGGCAGGGTGGCGGTGAATTCTTCACACCATCCAGTGTAGTCCATTATATGGTTGAGGTACTCGCTCCAACAGAAGGAAAGATACTGGATATAATCTTGCAGGGATTGATACAATTTAATTATCCTAAGAGGTGCTATATTTAAGGGAGTGCAAACTTAAGGTAGAGTGTGCAAATGTGAAAGTCGGTGCTGACCAGACTATTTTTTATCTCTACGACGCAACTTCAAGTTGCGAGAAGCAAATCCAGGTTTTAGACAACACGATAAAAACATCGTACAATAGAAAAAGAAAGTGATAGGAATAAGTCCAAAGGCATAATTTTGAACGTGACAGAGCGATTTAGATGTCGGTGTCTGACGAGTGGTCAGGATAAATGTCAGCGGTTCGCGAGTGGTCGATTTAGATGTTTTTAGGATTTTGAGAGATTGAGTGGGCAAGTTAGATTTTGATATTATAATTGTCTGTGTAGAAATTTTGATGTTCGTAAGACATAATATTGAGGTGTTTCCATTGAAGACATTTTTCCAAAACGGGTTGCAGCGTGATTTGCAGTTTTTTGCTGAAGAAAGTGATGGGTTCTGTATCCAGGAAATAGACAACAATACCGTTGACCCATACATATATCTAGGCGATTCAATAAGATGCGAAATTGATTCAGAGTTAGTTTCCTTGTATGACAAGCTAAGGGATTTATTTTTTCCTGATACCGACAAATACTATTCTCAACTTAATCTAATGCCGATCTTTGTTCAAACTGCAGGACAAGATTCTGATTGTGGTTTAACCGCAGATAGTTTTTGTAAATTAATGGATATTCATAAATCCATGCCAGAAATATATCGTTATTTGTATTTAGTAGATTGTCAGTTTTTAATTGGAACAATTCAGAATTTATTAAGTGGTATGGAAGATGAATTTGTGGATTATTTTATAAAGATTTCCAGTATAAAGGATTCTCAGCATATCGAAGCATTAAATACAACATATTTCGTAATGTCTCGCTCTGTCAGAAATATATCATCTTTACTTGAAAGTTATTTTATTAAGGCATATTCTATTTTAGATATGTTCTGTAAATTAGTTTATGAACTTGAGAACCCAATGGATGATTTTTCGTGCTATAAGAAAATGAAAAGTTCTGGCCTATTGTGGGGGGATAGGAAAAAGTTAAATATAAATGGAGCGAAACATACAGTATTTGAAAAATGTGATCTGATAAGTTCTATTGAAGCTCTGAGAAACGAGGTCGTACATAATGGATCATGGGAATTAAACCCAAAGGTTTTTATTGTTCTAAAAGAGGGGCTAGTGGCCGAACGATTTATGCTGTTTCCAGATATAGAACAGGGTCATCTTGCAACTGTAAAGAATAGGAAACATTTTTTTGGGAAAGGCGAAAAGGTAAATTCTATCTTGCCTCAAATTCATATGAAATACCTAAACCTTATTCTAAATACAGCTCAAACGCTAAAATGGAAAAATGTGTGAAAAATGGGGGCGGTTCTTGAATTGAATAATTACGCATGATGTAGGTAAGGAATCAGACGAAATATGCATAATATCAACGGATAGGATTCTTGGTACAATATCTGCGAATAATAAGAATGTGAGGGAGGAGTATTACAATTATGTACTAAAATACGAGCCTATGACAGAAGTAATGGATGTAGAAGAAGACAAAATCCTATATACTAAAGACAATGTCGAATATATAGATTCGATAGAAGCCGCAAAACAATTAACTATAAAAGTATTAGATACAAACGGTATTAATCTAGGGAAATTGAACAGAAATAAAGCCTTAAGACGAGAACTAATACTAAAGCTACGGAAAAACTCTTCATTGACATTAACCCAAATTGGGGAGTTATGTGGAGGATTATCATCATCTATGATTTGTAAAATACTAAAAGGTTAAAATTCAATTCAAGAACCGTCCCTTCATTTCCTTA
>JBFWMP010000117.1:0-9126 GCA_050251575.1 Clostridia bacterium | reverse complement strand
ATAATTTGGAGTGCGGTCCCCCCCCCAAAATTCCGTTATATACTACCAACGAATAATAATCTTTATCTCGTGGTGTCACTTTGGTCCTAAATCCCAAGGACAATTTCCCCTGTGCAACATCCATCTTTTCTTCAACCTTGTTTTGCGAATCAACCTTATCCACTACCTCCGTAATAGGATAAACAATATTCTCACTCAACTCCACATGAAACGCATTACTTACCAAATCCACAACCTTTTTCTCTTCCATATTCCCAACAACAAAAATATCAATAGGACTGGAATAGATAGCCGACATATAATACTCATAGAGATTTCTTTCATTAATTTGTTCTAAATCCTCAATATTACCAAGCTCATAAATACTAAAAGCTTCAGATTTGCACATCTCTTGGAAACATCTTTCAACTGCATAAGATACTTTATTATTCACCAGACCATTAATAACATCCTTTAACTTTTCTTTTTCCTGTTCCACATACTCTTTTTTAAAAGCACCATGTTCTATAATCGGATTAAAAATAACCTCCTTAGCAAACATTATAATTTTGTCTACTAAAGATTCTTCCTCTACGATATATTGTTCATCTATTATATCAAAACTGAAATATATCATTTGGTTTTCACCTTTTTTATTAATTCCACAATCAAAAGTCGCACCATACAGCTTTTCCATATATTCAGCAATAAGCAAAGAATTAGGAAAACTTTTACATCCTCTTCTTAATACATACGGAAGCAAAGCATTCCTTGTCGCATCTTCTTTAGATAACTGCCTATTAATAAATATAGTTACAGTGGTAGTCTTAAACTTTTGAGTCGGAATATAATATAAATTCAGTCCATCCTGCAAAACATATTTTTTAAACGATTGCATATTATCACTCTCCCAACTATACTATACTATAACATATCTTAATTAGATTCTGCCATAATATGAAAAAATATTCAAGTAATCAAGGGGACAGTTCTTTTGGTTGTTTCCACAAAGCCAAAAGAAGCGTCCCCTTGGGTAGCAAATTATCGTATTGTAGGTCTGATTCTGTTAACAAGTTTTGTAAACTCGTCGTTCAATCCCTGCATTACTCGTCCATTTCTCATATCTCTTGATAAGTTGGAAACTCTTTCATACATATCTGGCGATTCCGTAATAACAACATTGTTCACTCCAGGTTCCATGTTTTTTATTTTATCAGCTAATTTATCTTTATCATAATTATCATAATTATCTTTTACATCTATTCCCACCAAAGCAGTCTTTCCACTGATTACTACCGTTGCATTTTCTATAGGGTCCATAGCCGTCAGTTGGTTCGCAATATCTTGTGCTTTTCTGTTCGCATCTGTCACATTATTATTATTATTATATCCCTGATCTCCTGTAAGATTACTTCTGTTGTCCAACGGTACTCCATTATAATTAGGAGTTCCTGGAAGATTAACATTTTCATCTGAACTTAATCTGCTAAAATCATTTGGTGTTCCGAGCCTACCTAAATCTGTCCCTGAAGCTCCCGGGTTTGTCATCCCATTTGTCGTATCAGGATTCAAAGGTGCTGACTGTCTATTTGGTGTAGATCTTTGTGTTCTTTGGCACGCTACTCCAGCAGTAACCATTACAAGTACTACAATGAATACGAAAATTTTTACAATTTTTATCTTCATTTTGAACACCTCCCTATTATATTGTTTTCATAATATAATTTTTTAGTATAAATAATTTTCCCAAAATATCTAAAAATTTTACTGAGTAATTGATAGAAATAGATTTATACTAATAAAGAGAAAAAAGATGGAGGAGTTTATATGTCCGAAGAATGTCAAAGTAACAGAAAGCATTACAGAGTTTATACAAAAAAGAACAAAAAAGATCTCCCAAATCATTTTAAAATAATGGAAAACAAATCATTCATATATGGTATAATCGGACTAGCTTTTTTAAAAGGAATCTTTTGGGGTTATCTGCTCAAATCGAAACGAAGGTAAAGCACTTATTGTGCTTTACCTTCGTTAGTTTTATTTATATTGTTTAAATATTCAATTCTTGGGGAAAAATTAAGTTTTTTTATTAACTCTATATAATCTTGGTTCGACAATTCCTCGGGTTTTCGACCGGAAGCTGCAATCAAAACCGCCTCCATAACATTTGTTCCAAAAGACCTGCCGTTAAATTCAGGAGTAGTAGTAATTAAGATACATACTCCCCTTCTCTTTAACAGGGCGACATCTTCTTCAGTGACAGTATTGGTAATAATAATTTTATCTTGCAAGCACTGAGGTAAATATTTTTTAATATATAAAAAGTCACCGGCAATAATATCTGCCTCTTCATAATACTTATCAAATTTACCACTCTTAACTTGACTATTTTGTTTTTCTCCTGTCGGATAGAGTATTTCATAAGGAAGCCGAGATACAATCGGCAGAAAAACATTAACAATCTTTCTGAACATTTCCAAACTCTTTATGGGGATAGGAACTCCCAAGGCAAATATTAAATCCCCTAAGACCGTATCACAGCCTAACTCTATAAACACTTCTGCCATCTTAAACCGATCAATAGCACAAACTAAGAGAACCTTTTTATTATAAAAATTGATAATCTTTTTCCTATTAAGAAATTCTATTACACTTTTTTCTAATGTATTTTTCAATCCCGTGCCATCAACAATAGGTGTTTGAACTGCGGCATTCATAATTGGGATAGCCTCTTTAATCATAAACTTTTTGTTTGCCCCGGTAAGATATAAATCAATCCCACCTAACCCAAAAGCATCTACCTTACCATCCAGTAACCGAATTAATTCTATCGCTTTACAAATATCACCATTAGTTCCAATTCGCTCAATAAGATATAACTCACCTAATATCTCTGTCTCAACACGATGATCTCTAGAAGCCGAGCCAATACTTACACTTACAACTCTCTTCAATGAAAAGCCTCCCTCTTACAGTGGATATAGGATACTTCAACCTCATTAGTGTTTCTGTAATATTCCCCACTATACAGGATAGATAAGCTTCTAAATTTCCATAATCACAGGAAGAATCATTGGCTTTCTTTTTGTTTTCTCATATAGAAATTCACTTAAGCTGCTTTTGACATATGACTTTATTGTAGACCAATCTGTGATTTTCTTTTCTTCACATCTGGCAAGAGCTGCTTTAGCGATTCCTTTTACTTGCTCCATTAAATCTTCTGACTCACGTACATATACAAATCCCCTGGATATAATATCCGGTCCTGCAATGACTGAACCATTATCACCGGCAATAGTTACTACCACTACGATTAACCCATCTTGTGCCAAATGCTTCCTGTCTCGAAGTACAATATTGCCTACATCTCCAACTCCTAATCCATCAACCAAAACTTTGCCGGCTGTAACGGAGCCGGTAATCTTTGCTGAATCTTCCGATAATTCTAATACTTTTCCAATATCCATAATAAATGTATTACTTCGATCCATTCCAAGCTTTTCTGCTAGATTTGCATGCTGCTTAAGGTGCCGGTACTCCCCATGAACAGGAATAAAGTATTTCGGCTTCACAAGGCTATGAATTAGTTTCAATTCTTCCTGATTTGCATGCCCCGACACATGAACATCTGCCAAAGATTGATAGATAACATCTGCACCCTTCTTAAAGAGCTCGTTCATTACCCTTGAAACAAGTTTTTCATTTCCTGGGATAGGAGTTGCCGAAATAATCACCAAATCTCCCGGCACGATTTCAACTTTTTTGTGATCCGAGAATGCCATTCTTGATAATGCTGACATGGGCTCTCCCTGACTACCGGTAGTAATGATAGCAATCTGATTGCTTCTATACTTATTAATTTCATCAATGTCGATTAATACACCTTCCGGCACAGTCATGTAACCTAGTTCAACAGCGACATTTACGATATTGACCATGCTTCTTCCACTGACAGCAACTTTTCTTCCATATCGTACTGCTGAATTAATTACCTGCTGCACCCTATGAACATTAGAAGCAAAGGTTGCTACGAGTATTCTTTGATCACTATACTTGAATATCTCATCAAAGGTAGCTCCAACAGTCTTTTCAGACATCGTATAGCCTGGGCGTTCCACATTTGTACTGTCAGCCATTAAAGCAAGTACGCCCATTTTCCCTAGCTGTCCAAATCGAGCGAGATCAATCATTTCGCATTCTATTGGGGTATAATCTATTTTAAAGTCTCCCGTATGAACTACGATTCCCACCGGTGTATGAAAGGCAATAGCAACTGCATCCGCTATACTATGAGTGGAACGAATAAACTCAACCGTAAAGACTCCCAAGCTCACTTCATCTCCAGGCTTTACAGTCATAAGATTTACACTGGATAGCAAACCATGTTCCTTTAGTTTGTTACCCACAAGCCCTAAAGTTAGTTTTGTCCCATATACAGGCACGTTAAGCTCTCTCAATACATATGGAAGTGCTCCTATATGATCTTCATGCCCATGAGTGAGAACTATAGCCCTTACTTTATCCTTATTTCTGATTAAATAGGATATGTCTGGTATAACAAGATCTACTCCCAACATTTCATCTTCAGGAAAAGCCAATCCACAATCTAATACGACTATATCATTGCCATATTCGAAAACGGTAATATTTTTCCCGATTTCATTCAATCCCCCTAAAGGAATTATCTTAAGTTTTGATTTCTTTGACACTTTTTTTTCTACCTCCATTATAGTTATCTATATTGTCATTAAAACGCACTAGTTAACCGCACAACAATATATAGATATTATATTGTATTATTTAGTCCGCACATTTCCTTTAAGGTGCTTAAAAGTACTAATATCAATATTCTATATGTATTTAATTAACCGTTCAACAACATCCTCTATCATTATAACAGCATTCTCCAGTCAAATAAATACTATTTTTATATTTTCCCCAATTTTCTGCTTAAAACTATAATTGCTTTAATACTTCTTTAATATTTTCAGATTTCCATTTTGATTCTTTATAGTCATTTATGACGTCTTGGTATACACATAAGGTTTGGTTCGCTATCAAGCCCCAGTCATAATAATTTCTTATCTTATTCATCGCATTTTTCTTTATCTTTTCACACAATTCATGATTATGCAGTAAAGCTATAATACAATCAGCTAATGAGTTCGCATTACCAACATAAGCTTTCATACCATCTTCTGCATGATGGATTATCTCGCCCAGCCCTCCTGTGTCGGTGACTACAACCGGAATATTGGCAGCCATTGCTTCTAGAGCCACAATTCCAAAAGGCTCATATACACTTGGAAATACTGCAATATCGGCACAAGCATATAGTTTCCGCAAGTCCTCTTCGTTTACATATCCTGTAAAATAAACCTTATGACCAATTCCCATATAATGAACCTTTTGACGCAAGTTCTCAAGTTGAGAACCTTTACCTGCAATTATGACTTTCACATCATGATAATTTTTCATAATTTTAGGAATCGCGTCAATTAAAATATGCACACCTTTCTCTTGTACAAGTCTGCCAACAAAAAAAATTATTTTTTCACTATCACTAGCATAATTTCTACGAAAGTCGTAATTTATTTCACTTTTTCTAAAGCTATCAATATTAATTCCATTAGGAATCACTTGAATCTTATTGTCCGGAAGATTAAATATATTTCTAATTTCATTTTTCATATACCGGCTATTGCAAATAACTTTCCATGCCTCATAAGTAAACCACCATTCCATATTATTAATATAACCCTGCACTTCATTATGTATACCCTGATTTCTCCCATATTCAGTAGCGTGCACAGTACATATTAACGGTATCTTATAAGCATGCTTAATTACTCTTGCAGAATACGCTACAATCCAATCATGTGCATGGATAATATCAACTTTTCCAATGCTATTTAAGAGCTTAATAGAGTATTCTATAAATGCAAAATTCAGATGCATAACCCAGTCAATAAAGTTGTTTGCCTGAATATCATAGGTGTGTATCCTATGCACGACTACATTTTTATCTTTTTCTATCTCTCTTGTATTTTGTTCCCAGCATGTAACTACATGTATTTCATGTCCCTGCTGCCCTAAATTTTGTGCTAAATCATGAACAACTCTGGATATACCTCCTATGATTTGTGGGGGATATTCCCAGGAAAGCATTAAAACCTTCATTTTTCTCTCCTTCTATGCTTTTGCAAATATACTTGAAATCACTAAAAACCCCAGGTGACTTACTTACCTGGGGAATATATTGATGTGGAGCCTTATCTTCAGGAAGAATAAGTTAGAGAGCTCTGCCCTATTTCTTTTACACGACTCACGAACATATCCGTAATCGATTCTGCGAATTCTTCTGTATATCCTTCTCCTATCACCTTGCATACGGGTCTCTCCGCATCCGGCAAAACCAATACCCAGCCTCCATCTTTATATATCTTCACACCCTCCATAAGTTCAATATTCTGATCATTGCTTTCTTCAATGATTTGACGAATTACCTTTCCCTTGGCATTCCAAGGACATTCTACTTCCTTCTTTGTTATATAAAAAGAAGGAATGCTATCAACCAATTGAGAAAGTTTTATTTCATTTGTTTTTATAAAATCCATTATCTTGATTAAGCTTCCTATAGCATCAAAGTTTAATATAAACTGATCATTCATGGACGAATTTTGTCCATGACTTACCATCATCTTTCCCATTACTTCTAGTGCAGAAGTCTTGGTCCTTAATACCTTTCCTTCATATTCTGCTGCCATTCGGTCAATGATACTCGGAGCAGAAATCGGCACTATGACAGTTGCACCTTTTACATTTTTAAGTATAATTAAACAAATCAAGCACCAAAACATTTCCTCAGAAATAAAGCGCCCCTTTTCATCAAATAATAGCATCTTTTCCCCATTATCCTCAATCATTGCCCCAATATCTGCACCGGTAGAAAGTATTTGGTTTGATAGATATCCGATCTGGGTGGCAGTACTCATAATACGTCCGGATTTGATATCTGTTATATGTAAATTTGTTATGTCAGCTTTACATCCTAACTCCGACATGATCGGTATAATCATCTTTTCAACTAACGAGTTTGAACTATTGATTAATACCTTGAAATCCAGTTTTTTATTTTTCACTTTATTAATCTGATCTCTTAAATAATAGGATACAAAATCATCTACAATCTTTATACCCTTTACATCTCTTGCTTCACATCTGCTAAAATCTTCTCTGATAAAAGTATTTTCTAGCTTTCTTTCCATTCCTCTGCTTATATTTATTCCATGAGCATCCAAAAAATCGATTACCAACTTAGAGTCATTGTTATTAGAGACAGTTCCAAGATGTATTCCTCCTTGTAATCCAAAAAACTTAACAGCATGTCTGGTTACAGGAAGTAATTGTTCTCTAAAGTCATATACTTCTACACCGGAAGACAGTAATCCGGATACAAAGGAATTTTTTAACATATACGACGCATTGGCCTGATCACTGCTAATCGCGACTTTGCCATTACTTTTAAGTAACACACCATAAGAAGCGCCCAGTCTCGAAGCAAATTCGGGAGTAATGTCCACATTTACTTCTCCAACGATACCCTTTTCTCCGAATAGTATCTTAGAATATTTTGCTCCCCATACAAGATTTACATTGATTTCGGTTTCACTTTCAACTAATTTTGAAGGCCATATTTTTATACCCGGTTTTATAACAGCCCTTTCCATGATTGTCGTGGCATCACCGATCACTGATTGTTCAAAAACAGAACTGCCATCTTTCAGTGATACCTTATCACATAATATACAAGCTCTTAATTCAGCTCGTTTCCCAATATTACAGCCCTTCCATAAAATAGTTCTCTTTAAAGAACTTTGCTCAGAAATAATATTATTACTTCCAATTACCGTATATGGGGATATAATGACATTACTTTTTATTTTGGTATTACTACCCAGCAAAACAGGACCGTTTATAATGGCCCCTTCATCAATTTGAACATTTTCTTCAGCCCATACCCTATCTCCAATTAGTTTCAATTCATTGTGAATACTTACTTTCCCATCAAATATATCAAAATGACATTGTTGATATGCATTTAAATCACCAATATCACACCAATAATTTTTTGAAATATATCCATACATAGGTTGCTGATTTTTTAATAATATTGGAAATAAGTCCTTACTAAAATCAAATATTTCGCCTCGTTTAAAGTAATTAAGCAGCATGGGGTTAAGAATATATATCCCCGTGTTTACAGTATCACTAAAAACTTCACTCCAACTTGGCTTTTCCAGAAAACGAGTAATTCTGCCATCAGTATCTGTCACCACTACACCATACTCCAATGGCACGTCTACCTTTGCCAACACCAGCGTTGCGACAGCTTCTTTACTGTTATGATAACTGATTGCTTCTTCTAGATCTATATCAGTTAGCGCATCTCCACTAATGACAACAAATGTATCATCTAAGAATTCCTCTGCATTTTTTACACTTCCCGCAGTTCCTAAAGGAGTTTCTTCAATAAAGTATTTAATACTTACTCCAAATTCAGATCCATCACCGAAATATTCTTGAATGATTTGCGGCATATATTGAAGTGTAACACCTATCTCCTTAATATCATGTTTTTTAAGCAAGTGAATGATATGTTCCATTACTGGCTTGTTCATGATTGGAACCATTGGCTTGGGTCTATTACACGTAAGAGGTCTAAGTCTTGTCCCCTCACCACCTGCCATGATGATTGCCTTCATTAATTTATATCACCCTTTCTAGATATGTAATGAAAAACATTGAAGGACAAGACTTAGTATGTACAGTGAGAGTATATTGTATGTACTTTTCTGCAAAACTAAAAAACAAACATAAAAAGAGGGACTTATAGTTTGGTTTTTAAACCAAACTATAAGTCCCTCTTTTTATGTGGTAAATATCAATTTTTGTTTCTACAGTTTTCACAATAACCGTAAAATTTTACCCTATGATCTTTTACTAAAAATTTGTTCTTTTTAAAGATCTCTTCTTCCAATGAATCCAGTAAATCTTCTTCTGCTTCCGCAACATTCCCACATTGTGTACAAATCAAATGATGGTGCCTGTGATCTTCTTTATGTTTATTTAACTCGTATCTGCTGC
>JBFWMP010000116.1:0-9139 GCA_050251575.1 Clostridia bacterium | reverse complement strand
TGGTATTCGGGCTGGGTACAAGGGCAGTAGATAGAACGGTTGGTGACTATGCAAGAATTGTATGCCTGGATAATCCTTTGCGTGTACCTCTAATCAATTATGAAGATCAGAACAAGTATTCTCAGCATTATGTTGATGTGCTTTCTCTGAGAGAAAATGTTATAACAAATAAAAGCGTAGAAGAGATTATGTCCTATAATATAAAAGCAGAGAAAGAATTGTTTGCCCGTCTGGACTATGAAACAGCAAATCGTCTGCGTGAGTTAGGATATACCGATATAAAGATGCCTTATATCCTTGATTTCAAAAAGATGCTCAAAGATACTCAATTTTCCCATTTTATGAAAGATATGCTGGCACTGTTGTCTAAAATTTATGATTACCCTGTAGATATTGAATTTACTGTTAATTTTACAAAAGATAAAAAGTTTAAAGTTAACCTTCTGCAGTGTCGTCCTTTACAGACAAGAGGACTGGGGCAAGCGGTTGAAATGCCGAAGCTGATTGACGCGCAGAACTGTTTCTTTTCTACAAAAGGAAACTTTATGGGGGGGAATATTCGATTGTCTATTGACTTTATAGTTTTTGTTCGTGCACAAGCGTATCTAGAGCTTAATGACCAGGGAAAGTATGCTGTTGCAAGGCAGATTGGTATGATAAATACTGCATTGAAAGGGGAAAATGTTATGCTAATGGGTCCGGGCAGGTGGGGAACTTCTACACCGTCATTAGGCGTGCCGGTACATTTTACAGAGCTGTGTAATATGTCGGTTATCTGTGAGGTGGCGTCAAATGAGGCAGGATTTATGCCTGAGCTATCTTATGGCAGCCACTTTTTCCAAGACCTTGTGGAAAGCGGAATCTTTTATGTAGCAATTTTTGACGGTCAAAAAGACGTTGTGTTTCATCCGGATCGCATTTTAGAAAGAGAGAACATATTAGAATCCATTTCACCTCAAAGTACGCAGCTTTCAGATGTAATCCATATTGCAAAAACAGACAGAATGGAAATATTTTCGGATATTGTAACGCAGACACTATTATGCAGGTAAGTATATCAAAAAAAGGTGACAGAGAACCGCCCCCTGTCACCTTTTAGTATCATCAACAAGCTTTTGCAGTGGTTCCTTGAGTGTACTGAACTCAACAGCTTTAGTTGACGCATAATCCCTGATTGTTTTAGCTGAATCAGGTATTTTATCATTGATAATTTTTTCGATTTCTTCTTTTTTAATACCCCAATCCATTAAATCTTTAAAGGTAGTGTTTCCTTTTATTATCATTTCGCTGGACGCATTTTCAGATGAAGATATAGCTGCAGAGGATGCTGCCGGTACTTCTGGCAAAGATACGGAGTATTTTTCAATAGATTTTAGTTGTTCTTCAGTAAGTGCAGCTTTTGCTTTCAGTATTTCTACAGCAGGTTTTGGAAGGTAGGTTCCTTCTCCAGCATCTATCGGAAGCCCTTTATATAGTGCAACAAAATAGCGGACCGAGCCGGTTCCTACTTCTTTGCCTTCGGCAGCTAATGAGGAATAAAGGGTTTCCAGTTCTTTGCATTGAAAGGAGGCGTATCTATCCGGATCTTTTACATTGAAAGCTTTCGCTAAATCTTCAACAGGAACGTCAAAAGTGTTGAAAATATCAGCAAAGGTATAGGAACCTCGGATATCTGCCGGATCATATTGACCTGCGAATTTTCCATCCTTGTATGCGGCAGGAACTTTATCATTGGTGGTTTTCCAAAAGCCCAGTGCCGATGTCAAGGTAATACCTCCAAATATGAATGCAAATATGATAACCATTATGTGCAGCGATTTTAATTTCATATTTTTATTTCCCCCTTTATAGACAGTTCTACGGTACCTGCGACAGGACATGTGTCTTCAGAAGTGCACTTTAAGCAGCTGATGCATTGATGATTCAGAACAGCGGTACCGGTAGAAACTGTAATGTTCATAGGGCAAGTTTTATCACAAATTTTGCAGTTAATACAGCTGGAAGGATTCCTTCGTACCTTGAAAATCCTGAACACATTAAAAATTCCCAGGGCAGCACCATAAGGGCAGATGTATTTGCACCATGGGCGTTCTACTAAAAGAGATAGAATAATAGTTACCCCAAGAATGATAAGTGCAATGATACTCACTTCGTCTGACCAGAAGTTGAATAGAGCATAATAGGGATCAATATCCTGAAACAAAAGTTTGGCTGATATGGCTGTTTTATAGACAACTAATGCCAGAACAATATATCTTACAAACCGCAAGTATTTATCAAATTTTACCGGAATGAAATGATTATATCGTTTTCCAAAAATTTTACGACCTATTTTAGCTATCCATTCTTGAAAAGTTCCAAAAGGACAAACCCAGCCGCAGAAAATCGGACCAAAAGCAATGGCTAACAAAAAGGTGATGATCATAAGAATAAACGAAGACTCATGGATTTTTTGTACAAAGGTTCCTACCGTTGTAAACTTATAAATTGAAACAACTCCGCCAAAAGGACAGATGGCGTGAAGGGAAGCATTGGATAGGAATGGAATGGCTATTCCTGCTTCTTCAAAAATGTGACTAAGGCTAATCAGTGCTATCAAGACAAAGAAAAAAATTTGTACGGCAGTACGATACCAAGGTTTTGTCTTTGTGGATATTTTTGTTGCAGGGGAAGAATTTTTAGGAACTGTTTTTTGTGTCATACATAGACCTCCTTAATATTTACTATCTCTATTCTAAGGATATTGTAAAATTGTGATAAAAGTTTGATAAGATAATGAAATAAGAATGAAAAAATATTGTTGTTTTATGCCATAAGTATATAATATTACTATATACTTTATAATTGCGAATATATTGAAGCTTATCATAGTTCTATCACATTTAGGAGTTATAATAATATTAAAATAGAAGAGTTTTTATTTTTAAAAAGGATCAATGAAAGAAGAGAAGGTGAACGGATTGGCGAGGGAAAAAATACTAATTGCAGATGATGAAGAAAGAATACGGGACATGATCAAAGAATATATCAGCCTTGAGGGCTATGACATTACGGAAGCATCTGATGGTATTGAAGCATTGAATTTTTTCAAACAAGATGAATATGCACTAATTATCCTGGATGTGATGATGCCGAAGATGGACGGATGGAGTGTATGCAGGGAAATAAGAAAGAACTCCCATGTTCCTATTATTATGCTGACAGCCAGGGCAGAGGAATATGACAAGCTTTTTGGATTTGAACTTGGTGTAGATGATTATGTTGTAAAGCCTTTTAGTCCCCGGGAGCTTCTTGCAAGAATGAAGGCAGTCATCCGAAGAAGCAGTCAGTTGCTTGAGGGTATCAAGACACAAGAAAAGATTCAATTTGAAGGGCTCGTGATTGAGTTCAATTCTAGAAATGTGCACGTTGATGGCAAAATTGTAAGTCTTACGCCAAAAGAGTATGAATTGATTAATTTTTTTGTTCATAATCCGGATAGGGTATTTTCAAGAGATCAGCTTTTGAATTCTGTTTGGGGGTATGATTTTATAGGCGATGACAGAACAGTGGACACCCATATTAAAATGTTGAGGGAGAGTTTGGGAAGTTATCGAAAGTTTATCGTGACGGTTTGGGGAACAGGATATAAATTTGAAGCAGGTGGAGCGAAATGAAAAGTATTGCTTTGAAGCTTTGGATGGCTATGATGGCGTTAGTAATGGTGGTTTTGTTTTTGCTTTGGTTTTTTCAGATTGTATTTTTAGAGCAGTTTTATACCCAAATACGCATAAGCAATGTTGAGAAATCGGGCATTGAAATTGCAAAAGTATTAGCAGCAGGAAATCAAATTGAATTTCAAGATAAATTGGATGAGTTTACGTACAATAATAACCTAACAGCTGAATTAGTGGATTTACAACATAATATATTGTATTTTTCCGGAGCAGCGGGTATGAGTGGTCAGATGCCTATGATGAGAAATAATTTAAGGAATGAGGTATATAATAAGGTATTTAAGGGGCAGATTGTCTCTGCTCCAATGACACATCCTAGGTTTGGAAGCAGCTTTATGATAATTGGGATTCCTGTCAAGCTCGATGGGAAAGTACAGGGAGGGATCTTAATAAATCTTCCGCTGGCATCCGTCAAGGATACTGCAGATATTTTGAAAGTCCAGCTTTTATATATTACAATCATTTTACTTGTCACATCGGTAGTGATTGCTTTTCTACTCTCACGGACATTCACACGTCCCATACTTGATATTACTAAGGTGGCCATGACAATGGCAGCAGGAAATCTGACCACCAGAATCCATTTAAAGAGAAGGGATGAGATAGGGCGGTTGGGTGAAACCATCAATCACATGGGACAAGAGTTATCTAAAGTGGAACAGTTGAGGAAGGACTTGATTGCCAATGTTTCTCATGAGTTACGAACACCTTTGAGCTTGATTAAGGGATATGCAGAAACTATAAAAGATGTCAGCGGGGACTCTCTTGAGAAAAGAGAAAAACATTTGGATATCATTATTGACGAAACAAATCGCTTGAGTGATATGGTGCAGGAGATTCTGGAATTTTCACAGATGCAAGCCGGATATGTGGATTTAAATATACAACAGTTTAAGATTAATGATACTTTGGAGAGGATATACAAAAAGTTTGAAATATTAGGTGCAAAGACTGGAATTAGAATTGTTCTAAAAGTTGAAGGGGAAGCATTTGTTGAAGGTGATGAAGCTAAGATAGAGCAAGTACTCTATAATCTGCTTAACAATGCATTCAATCACTCTGCAAAGGATGGGGAAATTACTTTAGGCTTTACAGAGGGGCAAGAGAAAATAAGAGTTCAAGTTGCAGATGCTGGAGAAGGTATTCCTGAAAATCAAATACCGTATATATGGGATCGGTTTTATAAAGTAGATAAATCCGGCAACAGAAAAAAATCCGGAACAGGGCTTGGGCTTGCGATTGTAAAAAATATATTAGAAGCTCATCGATGCAGCTATGGCGTAGAAAGTAAGGAAGGTCTCGGGACAAGATTTTGGTTTGAATTAAAAAAATAGTTTCATAATTCTTTTGATTTTCTATCATACTTCTATCACATTTATTTCCTATAATAAGAACATAGCATATACCAAATAATAAATTTTAAGGAGAGTGTGAACTATGAGAAACATGAAAAAGATCATTGCAATTACTGCAATACTAGGATTGCTTGGAACAGCAGGTGCAGCTTTCGCAGCAACAGTAAAAATGCCGGCAGACATAGTGGCAGGACTTACTGGGAAAACGGTGGAAAAGTTGTATGAAGAAAGAGCAGAAGGAAAAACGTTTGGCTCCATAGCAACGGAAGCAGGAAAGCTGGAAGAATTCAAAGAAGAGATGTTAGAAAACAAAAAAAGTATTTTGGATGAAAGAGTAAAAGACGGACGTCTGACACAAGAGGAAGCGGATGAAATCTATAATGCTTTAAAGGAGAATCAGGCAGCTTGTGATGGGAGTGGCTCAGCGATGATTGGCAAAGCAAATAGTGCTTGTTTTGGAAACGGGCAAGGCATGGGACGGGGTAACAACCAAGGTTTTGGAAAAGGTGCAGGGATGAGAAGTGGTAATGGCATGGGATTTGGAAGAGGAGTCAACAGGTAATATTCACCAAACAAATAAGCCGGTAGCAGATATAATCAAACTGCTGCCGGCTTATTTGTTTGGTAGAAAAGAACAAATATTGAGTCTGAGGGTTTTATATTGTAAGAGTTTTGTTTGATAGGGTATTACTTCCTCAACTCTTGCTTCCCAGTTACTTTGCTTGTATCATCCATCTTAAATGTAGACTGAGCTTCATCGGTAGTAAAATATATGTTTCCGTCAACTGTAGCATCAACCAATTCAAAATCATTGGCTGAAACATATACATCTCCTTTAAAAGTTCCACTTTGAATCCTAGCTTTTGGACTATTAATAGTCAATTTTGGCGCTGTTAAAGTGTATCGGGCAGTTACTTTACGGTTATCATCTTGGGCATAAAGAGCAATCTTGCGTTGTATAATATCCTTACCGTCAGCATCTTTTTTTCCATTTTTATATTCACCATCAAGAATAAGTTCCTTATCCGTAGTTAGATCTTTTACTGTTGCAATAATCCATGTACCATTGCTGCTTATAGCTTTCTCGAAGGCAGCGGTGGTATCTACTATTGAAGCTGTTGTTATCACATCCGGAGTTGTTTCCGGAGGGGTTGTTTGTGGTGGTGGTGTTGGTGTTGGTGCTGCAGGTTGCTGAGCACACCCTGCAAAAAATGTAATTGATAGAACCAATGTTAATAATACGGCTTTCATTTTCATTAGAAATCCTCCTATAGTAATATAATAATATAGTTTTTACTTTAAATACATTATTACCAAAATGATAAAAATTAATGTGAAACTCAAATTTTTTCCTGATCAGAGACAAAAGGGCACCACAAACAAAGAGATAGAGGTTTGTCTTATTATGGCTTTAAAATAACTTTGATGCAATTATCCTTTTTTTCATCGAATATTTCATAAGCATGCTGACCTTGGTCCAATGGCAATACATGCGTAATTATATCTGTAGCATCAAACTTTCCTTCTTTTATAAGTTTTAGTATTGGCTCAACGTAAGAGTGTGCTGGGCACTGGCCCATTTTCAATGTGATATTTCTTGCAAAGAAGTCTCCTAAAGGAAACATATTATATCGGGCACCATATACTCCTACTAGAGCAACAGTCCCACCTTTCCTGACAGCCTGGGTAGCTATTTCGATTGCAGATTTTGATCCGCCTTGCAGCTTTAAGGCAGATTCAACCATTTCAAGGACTGTCATTTTTCCATCCATACCGACACAGTCAATTACCACATCTGCACCACCATGGGTGATATCCTTTATATGTTCGCCGGTGTTGTCATATCTATCGAAATTTAGAACCTCAATCCCGTTGAACTTCCGAGCGTGCTCAAGCCTGTAATCTATATAATCTACAGCGATGATTCTTTTTGCTCCTTTTAATGCAGCCCACTTTTGTGTAAGTAGTCCAACAGGGCCGCACCCCAGGACTACAACTGTATCACCGGGTTTGACACCACCAATATCAACACCCCAACAGGAGGTTGGCAGGATGTCGGTTAAAAATAAGATCTGCTCATCTGTAAGTTCTTCAGGAACAATAGTAGGACCAACATTGGCATAGGGAACCCTCAAGTATTCTGCTTGTCCTCCATCATAGCCTCCATAAGTTTTACTATAACCAAATATTCCACCAACTTCTCCATTGGTGTTTGAATTATCACACTGGCTCCATAAATCATGTTCACAATACCAGCAGTGGCCGCAAGAAACTGGGAAAGGGACTATTACTCTATCACCTTTTTTAACTTTGTGGACATCTTTGCCTGTTTCCTCCACGATGCCCATAGTTTCATGCCCAAGAATAAAACCCTTAGGCATGTTGGGAACAAAACCATGAATCAGGTGCAAATCTGAGCCACATATGGCTGTTGATGTAACTCTTACAATAATATCATCAGAGTTTTTGATTTCCGGATCTCCTACATTTGCAACTTTTACATCTTTTATATCTTCATATACGATTGCTTTCATTTTTATTTTCCTCCTAGAAGCTTAAGTCAAAAATGGGAACATATTTAGTTTTTGTTTTAAGACTTTATTTATTCATATATCGTTAATAGGTTGTTTGAAAGCATGCAGGAACAAATATTAATCTTATACATATTAAATTTTTGCATTTTCCAAATCATCTTATTTTTTCGACAAATGTTGACAAAAAAAAACAAAGGCATATATAATTAGCGAAAGTAGTATTTAGGGCTTGCCAATAAAAGAAATTACTACTAAGCAGGAATCAAGTCTATGCAACAAAAGCGATTAATGCGGAGAGAGTTAAAGATGATATGAAAAAACCAGAGCTTATCGAATGGCCGTGCAGTCAGAGCTGAAATTTATTTTGATGAAAAATCTGGTACACTAACATGTGGGGGGGTAAGAATGAATAGAAAAAGTATTTCAATGAGAATTGTTATTGTTACTTTATTTATTGTGAGTATACTAATCACGGTTAGCGTAATAGGGTACACTGTGTTTTCAAATTGGAAAGCATCTGCAGATAATATTATTACAAAAATGGAGAATGATACAAATAGGGAAATTTTAAATAGAATAAAAACATTCATTAATATTCCCATACATATCAATGAAGTAAACCATAGTTTAATCGAAAATAAAATTGTGGATATTTACGATAAGAGTAAGCATGAAATCTTTTTTGTAGGGGTAATAAAAAAACATAATGAGGAAGTATATAGTTTTAGCTATGGCACCGAAAATGGTGAATATTATGGAGCCCGCAGAAATGAGAAAAATGAGATTGAGATTATGAAGAATAATGTGGAAACCAATGGGAATTCATGGTACTATTCTATAACTAAAGACTTCACTGCAGGAGAACTTGCGGTGAAAGCCGGGAAATTTGATCCCCGTACAAGGGATTGGTATAAAATTGCAAAAGAAAAACAGAGACCGATATTTTCTCCTGCATATAAACATTTTGTAATGGATGACTTGACTATTTCGGCTGCTTATCCAATTTATAATAAAGAAGGTATACTTCAAGGTGTATTGGGAACACATATTATTCTCTCAAAAATAAACAGTTTCTTGGAAGAAATCACTAAAGATAAAAGTGCTGTTGCATATATTGTGGAAGAAAGTTCAGGAGAACTCATTGCTAACTCACTTAACATACCTAATTTTAAAACTCTTGCAGATAACAAAGTAGAAAGAATAACAATTAAAGAAATTGATAATAAATCTATAACAGACGCATATCTAAATTATAAAAAAAATTCAAATAGTAATTTTACAGTAAAAACTAAAAAAGATAGACTGCATATAAATCTAACCAATTATAAAGAAGAAGGTTTAGATTGGCTGGTCATAACAGCTATTCCTGAAAGTCAGTTTACAGTTGAAATTGTAAAAAGCATTCATATCTCGATAGTATTATCAATTATCGCACTTATTATATCTATAATAATATATATGAAAAGCACAGAGATAATACTAAAACCTATTTATAATTTGATAAGGACTACAGAAAAATTTTCAAAGGGAGACT
>JBFWMP010000115.1:3385-9282 GCA_050251575.1 Clostridia bacterium | reverse complement strand
CATAGCCATTCTTATATTCAAATACAGTCTTATCAACAAGGTAATCAAGAAGATCCGATCCTTGATTATAATGGATACCAAGACTTTGCTCCTGTATGAATGCATTAGGAGTACAAAAATCCAACTGTAGGCATGATGCCAGCGCAATAGGCCCTAATGGGCAATGCGGAGCAACTGCAATATCATAAGCTTCTGCCATTGCGGCAATCTTTCTCACCTCTAGTATTCCTCCTGCATGGCTCAAATCCGGTTGAATAATATCTACTCCACCGCTATGCAGCATATTCTTAAATCCCCAACGCGTGTAATTCCTTTCTCCTGTAGCAATAGGAGTGCTTGTATAGCGTTTTAACTCCACAAATGCCTCTTCATTCTCACACAAGACAGGTTCTTCTATGAACATCAGTTTATACGGCTCTAATTCTTTCATTATTACCTTAGCCATTCCTTTGTGTACACGTCCATGAAAATCTACGGCTATATCCATCTTATATCCTGCCAATTCACGTATTGCCTGCACTCTTTCCAATACATCCTGCACTACAGTAAATGAATCAATCCAGCCTATTTCCGGAGTCCCGTTCATCTTAACGGCAGTATATCCTTGTTCCATTTTTTCCTTCACAGCTTGTGCGATATCTCCTGGTCTATCTCCGCCAATCCAGCAGTAAACCCTGATTTTATCTCTAACTACTCCACCAAGCAACTCATAAACCGGTACTCCAAGTGATTTCCCCTTAATATCCCATAATGCTTGCTCTATTCCCGAAATAGCACTGGATAAAATGGGGCCGCCACGATAGAATGCTCCTCTATATAGTACTTGCCAGATATCTTCAATATCTCCCGCATTCCTTCCTATTACATATTCCTTCATTTCTTCTATGGCAGCTGCTACACTATCTGCCTTTCCCTCAATAACAGGTTCTCCCCAACCGACAAGACCAGACTCAGTAGTAATTTTGAGAAAAAGCCAACGAGGCGGTACTTTAAATAGTTCTATACTTTTGACTTTCATGCTTAGTTCTCCTTCCTCCATCACATTGCCTATACTTAGTCTGTTAGAATCACTTTTATCAACGGACCAGGATCTTTTGCCAATCGTTTGAAAAATTCAACACCTTCTCCCATAGGTGCTGTTAAACTGATCATAGGTTCTACGTTGAACTTTCCATCGTTTAATAAATCTACAACTTCTCCAAATTCTTTGAATGTATAAATAAACGTACCAAATACCTTCAATTCTCTTGTTACTATTTCCTGCATATTGATAGTGATCATCTTTGCAGAATTACCAATCCATACCGCAGTTCCTCCAATCTTTAAGCTCGCCATTGCCTGCTGCACGGTAGGTGTAGCTCCTACTGCTTCTAAAGCAACATCTACGCCCATACCCTTTGTTTCAGTCTTAATAATATCATCTAAATTATCCTTGGATGGATTAATTACAAAATCCGCACCCATTTCCTTGGCTACACTTAGTCTGCTGTCACTTAAATCCGAAACAAATACTTTTGCAGGATTTCGCATCTTAACGATAGCTAGAACCAGCATGCCAATCGTTCCTGCACCTACAATTAATACATTCTTCCCACTCAAATCACCGGCATTATTTACACCTCTATAGGCGACAGCCATAGGTTCCATCATAGAACCTACATTATAGGATACATTATCATCAAGTTGAAATATCAGCTTAGCAGGCATGCATATATACTCTGCCATCGCACCGTTGCAGTCTAACACACCATAAGACTTTTTATTAAGGCAAATATGTGTTTTACCCTGCTTACAAAATTCACATTCTCCGCAGAAAAGAACCGGATATGGTGCAACCCTATCTCCTACATTTACTGTTGTAACACCTTCTCCTACTTCCTCTACAATACCTGCAAATTCATGCCCCATTACCATAGGAGGCGTTCTTCTCCCTGTAATTCCTAGATATCCGTGTACATCAGATCCACAAATGCCGCAAGCTTTTACCTTTACAAGTACTTCTCCTGCCTGTGGTTTAACATCTTCTATCTCAATATACCTTAAATCTTCCGGACCATAATATACTAATGCTTTCATCACTATCAATCTCCTATTTTTAAAATATCAGTTCTCTTTATAATCATTGTTCATTATTTTCATATTTAGCCTTATTTATTGCTTTCTAATGTATTGTGACAATTCTTTCGCTACAGATACATCAGGTGCTATAATATTGAAATGCAGCCCTTTCATCTGTAAATTATCCTTTATCATGTCAATATCTGTTTGATTTATATCACCCCATATAATGAGCTTCTTACCCTTATCCTGCACTTTCTTAAAAACTGGAATCATTTGTTCAATGGTAAGTCCACCTATATCTTTATTAATTTCAATAACTTTCAATCGGTCTATATCCAAAATCTCATCCAGCAAATGAAATGATGAGGAATGCATGTGTATAGCTGTGTAATCAAAGTGACTACAAATTTCTATATGAAGCTTTTTTACAAATTCTCTATATTGTGCAGGTGATATCAATGACGTCAAATCCTCTTGAAACCACATGCATTTTCCAGGACTCCATAGATGGTAAAAACCCATAGAATATCCTCCATAAACAGAGCTAATGAGGTCTTGCTGTTTTTTTATAACTTTCAGAAAAACATCTGCAACTTTTGACATTAATAGCTTTGTTTCGTCAGGATAATCGTATATTGCAAATACCATCTCAGTCTGACCTATTAATGCTCCCACAACATCCGTAATACCTCTGGTAATAGGCTGCCCGATAGAGTATTTACCTTTAAATAAATCAATCAACTTTGTTGTAAATTCCATATACTTTTCAAGCCAGAGATTTTCATCATTTACTGCCACTTTATTATGTTCCTGTACACTTGAAAGACATGGATGCGAAATAAAGCTATTTTCAGTTGCAAAAACCGAACATCCGCAAATAGCCTCCATCCATGGAAATCCAACAAACGGCTCTGCCACCCAAAATGCATCTTGCCCTATCTGCTCAATTTCTTGTGCAGCTCTTTTATAATCATCCAGAAAAGCATCTACATCTATCATTTTAGGTGTAATTTCTTGTCCTGGCACCAACAACGTTCTTGAAGCATTAATGTGTGTACTAAAAAAGAAATCCGGTGCTATTCTAAAAGCAGCCAAAGGATGAGCCATAATCTCTCCAGACCAAAATTGCCGATGCAGTTCAATTATTTTTTGAATTTCACTTTTCAACTTATACCCTCCTTTAGTTTATTTGCAAATTACCCTTTAACTTAAGTTAAAGGGTAATTTGATATAAACTTTAATTTCTTATAGTACTATATTATTTTGCAGCTTTAGCAATTTCACTTTTTAATTCTTCTACTAAATCTTTTCCTACTTTATCTGCGACTTGATCCCAAACAGAAGCAGTTAACTCCTGGAATGGCTTTTTCTGTTCTGGAGTCAGTCTAATGACTGTGCCCCCCTCTTTTTCTATTTCACTTAGATATTCATCAGTTGCTTCTCTATTCAGCTGTCTTTCATATAGTCCTGCTTCTCTTGCAGCAGCTATAATAATATCTTGATCTTCCTTTGGAATGGTATCAAAAATCTTTTTGCTAAATAGGAACATAAACGGTGAGTAAATATGTCCGGTTGTTGTAATATACTTATTTACTTCATGGATTCTAGCAGTATAGAAATTGGGTACAGGATTTTCCTGTCCATCCACTGCATGCTGCTGAAGTGCTGTAAACACTTCCGACCAAGACATTGGTGTAGGATTAGATCCCATTGCTCTCCATGCAGCCAAGTGAAAGGCATTTTCCATCGTTCTTATCTTTAACCCTTTTAAGTCTTCCGGAACTCTTACTTCTTTTGCACTGTTAGTCAAATGTCTAAACCCATTTTCCCACCATGCAAGATTCACTAATCCTTTAGATGGCATCAATTTAGACATCTTCTCGCCAATTGGACCGTCAAGTATTGCATCTGCAGTTTTTTCATCGGGGAACAGGAAAGGTATATCAAAAATCGCCAACTCTTTTGTGAAACCTACCAACGGGGCTGTAGATGTTACACATGCTTCAAGTGTGCCTGCTCTCAAAGCTTCTGTGGCTTTTACATCATCACCTAACTGATTGCTGTGATAAACTTCAACTACATATCTTCCATTTGTTTTCTCTTCTACGATTGCTTTAAACTTTTCTTTTAGCGCTACAACTGCCGGATGCTTTTCAGCAACACCATTACTGACCTTAATTACCATCTGAGGTGCATTCTGTTTTGCATCTTGCTTTTCGTCTTGTTTTACTTCAGGTTGTACAGGAGCTGACTGTGGTGTTTTATCCGTTTGTAAACATCCGGTTAATAATGTTGTCAGCAGAGCCCCTGCTGTAAGAATTGAAACTAACTTTTTACCCATCATAAATTCCTCCTCATTTAGTTTTAGTTGTTGGAATTTTGCTTTCTATATAAAGATCCTTACGCTGCACGCGTACCCCTTATATATTCATAGTTTCAACGCATATGCTGTACCTATCTTCCAATCATATTTGGAATAAACATAACCAATCCAGGCACATAGGTAATCAATAGCAACACACCTATCATAACTGCAAGGAACGGCCAAAGCGCTTTGGCCAGTTCTACCATGGTGGTCTTGCCAAGTCCACATCCAACATATAAAACGTTTCCTACAGGTGGTGTTAATAAGCCTATGCAAAGATTTACAGTCATTAGCACCCCAAAATGCACCGGATCTAGACCAAATCCTTCTATAAGCGGCAATAAGATTGGAGCAAGGATAAGGATTGCAGGACCCATATCCATTACACATCCTACCAGCAAAAGAAGAATATTGATCAAGAACATAATAACATAAACATTATCAGAAATCGCAAGGAGTGCAGCTGTCAATAACTCAGGAATGTGGGCAGTAGTAATCAGATAAGCTGCTGTGGTAGCACCGCCTACTACCATCATAATTACTGCAGTACCTCGAGCAGAAGCAACTAGTATCTCTGGCATCTGTGACATCTTTAGTTCTTTGTAAACAAACTTGGATATTA
This sequence comes from Clostridia bacterium, assembly GCA_050251575.1. GTDB lineage: Bacteria > Bacillota > Clostridia > SK-Y3 > SK-Y3 > X23. Next base: position 4,234 of record JBFWMP010000115.1, on the reverse strand, counting down.
TAAAAGCATATACCAGTGCTACAACTGCTGCTTCAGTAGGTGTTGCCATACCAGTTACAATACCTACCAAGATGATGATAGGAAGAATAATAGCCCAAAAGGCCTCTTTTGTAGCCGTTAACATTTCTTTCATTGAAGCACGTCCTGCGGACCTATAATTATACTTTTTCGCATGGAAATACCATACAATCATCAACGCAATCCCTATTAATACGCCTGGCACAATCCCCCCCAAGAATAACTTTACAATCGAAACTCCTGCTGTTACTCCATAGAGAATCAAGGGGATACTTGGAGGTATAATAGGCCCTATACATCCTGCAGAACAGATTAAAGCAGTACTCTTATTACCCTGATACCCATTTTCTTTCATGATGGGTAGCAACACACTTCCAACAGCTGTCGTATCTGCCACTGCTGAACCGGATACTCCGGCAAAAATCATACTGGCAACCACCCCTACATATCCAATTCCGCCGGTAATATGCCCCACTAATGCATGCGCAAACTTTACAATTCTAGTGGAAATTCCCCCTTGATTCATGATTTCTCCTGCAATCATAAAGAAAGGAATGGCCAACAGTGGAAAGCTGTCTATGCCTTTGATCAAACTTTGGCTAAGAATCTGACTTGATACAGTGTCTTGAAGTGTCATCATAACGATGGCTGTTGCAATAAGACAAAAAGCAACAGGAACATTAATTAAGATAAGACCAAATAAGGTTATTAAAAAAGCTGCAAGCATTCTTTATACACCCTCCCTTATTATTGTGTGGATAATCCGCTAGATGATCCAAATAACTTTATAATCTTTACTATTCTAGCTAAGGTCTGCAGTATTAAAATCAC
>JBFWMP010000115.1:0-3285 GCA_050251575.1 Clostridia bacterium | reverse complement strand
TTTACAGCTTCTACAATTGCTTCAGGAGTTAACCCATAATACTCTAACAGCTCGTCATAATTACTTGCTGAAGTTCCAAAACAGTCTTGTATACCTACAAACTCAATCGGAAGATTTCTTTGCATTCTTAACGCTTCTGCAATAGCACTTCCCAATCCACCTACGATGCTGTGCTCTTCTGCAGTTACTACTCCTCTACATCCTTTCGCCATTTCTATTACTGCCTCTTGATTTAATGGCTTGATGGTACTTATATTTACTATTTTTACCGAGATACCTTCTTTCTCCAGTTGTTCTGAAGCTTCCATGGCTTTTGATACCATTACTCCATTTGCAAATATGGCAATGTCTTTTCCGTCCTTTATCTTATATACTTTACCTATTTCATATTTTTCTTGTTCATCTGTATACAATGGCAAATCATTTCTATTGATTCTTATATACACAGGTCCCGGGTAGTTAGCTGCTGCTTTGACTATTTTCTTAGTTTCTATAGCATCTACCGGTACTAATACTGTCATATTCGGAATAGCTCTCATAATAGCCATGTCTTCTATCGCCTGATGGGTTGATCCATCACCAAAGTCAGAAAGTCCTGAACTCGAACCACATATTTTTACATTTAATTTTGCGATAGATATAGTCTGCCGTAATTGGTCATAGGCTCTTCCTGATATAAATACCGCAAATGTGCTTATGAATGGAATTTTTCCTGTTAAAGAAAGTCCTGCTGCAGTTGATGCCATGTTCTGCTCAGCAATCCCCATTTCAAAATACCTCTCCGGAAATTCATTTTCAAAAAAACATGACATTGTGGACTTTCCTAGGTCTGCTTCTAATGCTACGATATTTTTATTCTCTTTTCCAAGTTCGACTAACGTTTCACCATAGGCTACTCTTAAACTTTTTGTGCTCATTTTTATCACCTCACGCCTTTAATTTTTCTAAATCTCTTTTAGCAATTTCATATTGCTCCGAGGTCATTGATCCGTTATGGTATGCTGCATTATTTTCGGCAAAAGAAATACCTCTCCCTTTGACAGTTTCTGCAATGATTACAGTTGGTTTCCCTTTTACTTCATCCGTTTTATCCAAGGCTTCTATAATTTGTTCCACATTATGCCCATCAATTTCTATGACATTCCATCCAAACGCTTCCCATTTTGAAGAAATAGGATTTGTATTAAATCTTTCTTCCACAGCTCCAGTTGCCTGCAGCCTGTTTCTATCTATTATTGCCACCACATTATCAAGTTTAAAGTTTGTTGCTGCCATTGCAGCTTCCCATACCTGTCCTTCCGCCATTTCACCATCTCCCATGATGACATACACTTTGTTCTTACTACCTTTCAACCGAAGACCTAATGCCATACCATTGGCAATGGACAATCCCTGCCCTAGTGAACCGGTATTTGCTTCTATTCCAGGTGTTTTTGTCATATCCGGATGTCCTTGAAGCTTAGCCCCTAATGTTTTTACTTTCTTTAATTCCTCTTTTGGGAAAAAACCAGCCTCTGCTAAAGCAGCGTATTGTACTAAAGCTGCATGCCCTTTGCTAAGTAAAAACCTATCCCTGTCCTCATCTGTCGGATTTTTAGGATCTACTTTTATCTTATAAAAGTACAAAGCAGCTACAATGTCAGCACAAGAAGAAGATCCTCCAAGATGACCTACCTTTCCTACACCAATAATATCTATGATGTCTTCTCTTAACTGTAGTGCTCTTTCTTCTATTGCCTTTACCTGCTCTTTAGATACCATTACGTCCCCCTCTTCCTTTTTGTTTCAGAATAGAATATTGTTATTGGATAAATCGTGAATAACCTTAGATATAAATCATTGATGACGTTGCAGTCTAGAAGTATTAATCAGATTAACATTATTACGAAAACCAAATATTAATTTTAACTTAATAAATAATTAAGTTCCTTAAGATAATACTAGTCCTCTTCTGTTACATGATATGTGTCAGTTATTAGATGTATTACAAGTTAAATGAAGAAATCACGTTCTTTAAATACTATAAATCTAGTTTTGTTACATAATATGCATGGATGCTATACTTTTGATGTGATCTGCAAAATATTAGTTGTTAGTTGTTAGTTGTTAGTTGTATTACAGGTATGCAAATAAATAATCCTTACAAAATATATTATACAAAAGTATTTGTGTATTGTAAATAGATAATTGAATTTTTTTATATATTTTTTGTGATTTTCGATAATAATACTGAATTTCTCATTTTGTATTCTTTTTTTCTAACATCTTTTCTAAAGTTTTCAGTACATGCTCTTCCATTATTTGTTTAGCTCTAACCTTATCCTTTTCTTTTACTGCTTCAATTATTTTTTTATGATAATATAAACCAATATCATATCCTAAGGTCTTTACTATATCTTTCATAGAAACACTTAATATATCTTTTATAATATGATTTAACTGTATCAATAATGAATTTCTTGTAGATTCAGCTAGTGCCAGATGAAAGTTTAAATCTTCAATAGCAAACTTGTCTGGCTTATCTTTATATTCATACATTTTATCTAAAATATTTTCAAGCTTCCCTATATCTTCTTCAGTTGCTTTTTGAGCTGCCAAACCTGCTGTTTCAACTTCAATGATCTGCCTGAATTCTAATACTTCCATTGTTGCTGCATCACTCAAAAAGGCAAGTGGAATCATAGAATTCATATATATGCCTAGAGAAGGTTCTATTACATAAGAACCTTCTCCTGGACGTGTTTCTAACAAACCTAAAGTTGTTAACTTTTGTAACGCTTGTCTTACTGTTATGCGACTCACATCCAACTGCTGAGCAAGGTCATTTTCAGATGGAATTTTGGTTCCTGCCTTCCATTCACCTATGATGATCTGATCTCTTAGTTGTTCGGATACTTTACTGCTAATATTAGTGCGTTTAATTGGCTTTATTCCCATAAGTACTCTCCTGCCCTTAATAATATTATTAAATATTTAACGCTAATGGATATTGTCTAAATATGTGTCCAGTATGTTATCATACAGGTAGTTTAGCATAATAAAAGATTTTTTTCAATATCTATGCATTCTTAAAGAATTTATTTGCTAATAAATAACAAATAAAGGCACCCATAAAACTTATAATGTTAAAGTTATATTACGTTTCGCAACTTACCCTCTATTTCTAGTACATACTACGAATTATATAATATTATATACCTACTAATATCTATAGATGTCAATGCTAGATTAATATAGATACTTTAGTATATAAATATCTATATTAATGATTTGGAGTGATAACCA
>JBFWMP010000114.1:0-9350 GCA_050251575.1 Clostridia bacterium | reverse complement strand
AGCTGTACTTTTATTATAATTCCTCACGTGAGGATATAACTTCACGAATGGAAATTGATTTCCTGATAGCAAAAAACAAGATTAGCAACAGACACAACATAAGCCCTATTGAGGTAAAATCCAGCAAGAATTATTCCTTAAAATCTCTGCAGAAATTCAAGGCAAAATTTGCAGCACAACTGCATACTCGCTATGTATTACATCCCAATGATCTGAAGATAGAAGAGGATATTATCTATCTCCCTCTGTATATGACTCCACTCTTGTAATGCATGTAATATAGGATTTATAAATTTCCAAACCTTGAATGGATATTAGGTTCTTCTCACTTCCCTCACTCAAGCAATACCTATGATCATCACTAGTCGTTCATCCTACATGCAGCGACCTTAAATGGTGATGAGTCTCTTACAACAAGATCAGGCTTAATCCTCAAATATTTGATTGGATCTGAGTAATCACCATTAATGCGTTTAAACAAGATACTGATTACAGCTGATATAAGTTGATCAATAGGTTGTTTTATTGATGTAAGCGTTGGATGAACAAGTTGAGAAAATTCCATATCATCAAAAGTTACAATAGCTAGATCTGAAGGAATATTAATATGTAATCGTTGCGTTGCACTTATTGCACCCACACACATATGGTAATTTGCAGTAAACAATGCATCTGGTCTTTCCGTTTGTTGCCAAAGGGTATTCATTCCTGTAAACCCTGATATTACATCGTACTTTCCCTCATATACCAAACTCGAATCGAATGGAATACAATAATCATCCAATACACGCCTATAACCCCTATATCGTTCGACTGCTGTATTATTTCTTAGATCCCCAGTGATTGTTGCTATCCTCTTATACCCTTGTAGTATAAGATGCTCAACTGCTTCATAGGCACCCGCTGCACTATCTACCGTAATACAATCAAATTTATCTGGGTGTATCCGCTGCTCATATATAACAACAGGAATATTTTGATATATCAAAGGATCAAAATTCATATTTTCATTTGGGAGAGCGTTAAAAATGACGCCATCGACTTTTCGCTCAGCTAAAAAACGTAAGGCTTCATTAGCTAAAACAATGTCATCACGATGACAACAAAGCACTACCGTATATCCCGCTTCCTGTAGTACATTCTCAAAGTTGGCTGCAATTTGAGCCTGATAACCATCTTTTAGGAAAGGAATCACTAAACCAACAGAATACGTCTTCGAAGAACGCAAACCACGAGCCATTGAATTTGGAGAAAATCCTAATTTTTCAATTGCTTCATCTATTTTTTTCTTATTATATTCTCTTACACTGCCTCCATTTATATATTTTGAAATTGTAGAAAGGGATAATCCTGTTGCTTTAGCTACATCTTTGATTGTCACAGCCATCACTCGTCCCTCATCTTATTCACAACAGATTCTCTAATAATCAGTTCTGTTTGGACATACACCGTGTTTTGTTTCTCATTTTTCTGATTATCCAACTTACGTAATAGCAGGCGAGCTGCTTCATAGCCCATAGACATAACATTCTGAGAAATAACAGTTATGGGTGGAATCATTCCAGCAAATAGTTCATCATCATCAACTGAAATAAAAGATAGTTCCTCACCAATCTTATAATTTTGCATATTTGCTTCAATAAGAGCACCTAAACCAACATCCAAATTAGTAGCAAAAATTGCCTCTGGAGCGTTGTCTTGTGACATCAACTGTCTGAACAACACTTTCCCACTACTGGGGGTCATAGGCCCCTCCACGATATGCTCAGGAAGAATATGACATCCACCCTCATCTAATCCATCAAGAAAACCCTGAAGCCTTTTCGATATCGTATAAACAGTTTTCCAAGCTGTGATGACTCCAATTCGTGAATGTCCCATCCTCAATAAATACTTTGCAGCGGTTTTTCCAGCTCCATAGTTATCAGAAGTGACGGTATCCACTTCATAATGGGTACTCATCTGGTCAATCAATACAACAGGAAGCTTTTCTTCAATCAAGGGTATGTACTCATCATTATCTTGGCTCATAAGGGCAATAATCAGTCCATCAAGATTCTGTGCTAGGATATTTGAAAGATATCTACCGCCTGCGGCAAGTTCTTGTCCAGAATATATGACAGTCATATATCCATTTTGTTGTAAGTACTCTTCGATATAGTCAACAATGCTTCCCCAGAACGTATTACTTAAATCTGCTATTGCTATGCCAACAGTATAGCTCTTACTGGATCGCAACATCTGTGCATTTCGATTTGGGGTATACCCAAGACGATTAATCACGCCTTCAATTTTCTTCTTGTTTTCTTCTCGTATCTTAATATTCCTAAGATATTTTGATATTGTAGCTATCGAAAGCCCTGTCTCTTTTGCTATATCTTTAATCGAAGGTTTCATAATTGCTCTTATCCTTATTTCAGACCTCTCTAAAGTATAGCAAAGATTACGTGGATACGCTTAGTATCCACGTAATAATTATCAATAAAAGACCTACTCAATCAAAGGTTCGAATTGAATAGAAGATTCTTTACAAGTTAGCTGAACGCAATAGCCAGTCGAATACTGATATTCTTCAGGCAATTCCACTTCAATTATAGTATTGCCCTCACATGCAGTAAATGTTAAAAACTTTAAAACTTCACCGGTTTCCAATAATTTTGCTTCTTCTATAACATTACCAATATTTTGAAGTTCCAATCGATATTTCCCTTTGTACAGTACATGGATAAAAATTTTATGCGGTGCATGGGTGATAACTCCATAATCAAGTTCATAGGGATTTCCTACCACAGCATTTGTGTTAAACAACGCTACACTATTAGGATTAACATACGAAGCTACTTCATCAAGAAGCTGTATAGATGCTTCTGGGACATTCCCCAAACCATCTGGGCCAACATTCAAGAGATAGTTTCCTCCCCTAGAATTGATTTTAATGAAAAGGTTTAAAATCTCCTCGGGAGTTTTCCAATTTTTATCATATTTGTTATAACCCCATGTATCATTTAGTGTTGCAGGTACTTCCCAATCACCAAGATAGGGTTGAGAAGGAATAAAGTTATCTCCTGTGGTCATGTAATCACCAAGATTATTGCCTATTCTGCCACTAATGATGCAGTTGGGTTGTATGGTTTTAACTACATCAACCAAAGCCCTCGACTGTTCAACAGTCATGCTCATCGGAGTATCAAACCATATAATTGAGATTTCTCCATATTTCGTGAGTAACTCCTTAACCTGGGGAATGCATTTATGATCTAAATAGTACTGGAAATCTTTCTCATCATTATTGTTCCAATACCTAAATCCATTCGGATCATGCCAATCCTGTGCTTGAGAATAATATACCCCGAATTTTAGATCATATTTTTTACAGGCTTGTGCAAGCTCTGCGACAATATCGCGCTTGAACGGGGTTGCATCAACAATATTATAGTATGATACGTCTGAATGGTACATCGCAAAGCCATCATGGTGTTTACTTGTCACCACAACATACTTCATCCCCCACTCTTTTGCACGACGGACCAACAAATCTGCATCCCATTCAACTGGGTTGAATTCATTTGCTAATAATTCGTATTCTTCCACAGGAATATTGAGAAAATTCATTATCCATTCTGCAATTCTATCGGTTTTTCTTCCTTTATATTCACCTGCCAAAAGGGAATACAATCCCCAATGAATGAATAATCCATATTTTGCTTCTTTAAACCATTTCTGTCTGGTATCTTTCATACATCATCCTTTTAATACTGCAATGCCACCATGGCATGTCCGTCAATTCTTGGAATGGTAAATTCAATTCGCCCATTATTAATCGTGTAATCCAAGTTCTTTCCTTCTGGCACCAATGTTACAGATGTAACTTTCTCTTGAACTTGCAAGGAGAATGTAATGTCATGGAGTGGAATCACATCCTCTATCGTATACAACTCCTGAGAATTCTTAATCGGAACATAGTGCAATGCGTGAAGAACATACCGATTCTCTGCTTTTTGCTCATTCAAAGTGACGACCATTGTAGTAGGACCATTCGTTTCTACTATCTGGTCTTTCAAGAATTGTTTCAGCGCATCTTTAACAATTTCCTTGCACCAATTTGGATGCAACTTATCATAGATAGTGAATATCGGATGTGAGAAATAGATCGTTGCATCTGATTTTATAGCAGCCGGAGTACCCAGTTGTGAACTTGATGGAGTATGTCGGTGTGAACAGAAGTGTTCCCAAGTTCTTGAAAAATAGGGCATGATCGTATCTAGGATCCCTGTAGCCTGATCAGGCTCTACACGATTACCTTGTAAATACATTACATGTTCTGTGTTGGGGAGAGATTTACCAAGTATATCATTAGGCATAATAAAACTTGGCCAACGATCTTCCTTCCCAACATACGTAATTCCAAATTCGGGAATCATAAAGTGCTCTTTATTAGCATCAAGTGTTGAATCTCCGGTGGCCAGAACATTACCCCCTTGCTTGATATAATCTTGAATTTTCTCTGTTAATATCTCATCACATAGTACTGTATCTGGAAGTATTACCAGTTTGTACTTCGACCAATCACTACGGACTTCAACAATATCAAAGAGATATCCAAGTTCATCTAACATCGTACAACATCCGTTTACAGTTTCAGGAACAACTCCACCACATCCGGCAATACTTTCCAGGCTTTCTGGAGTAAAGACAGCTAACTCTACAAGAGGTGTTGCTTTCTTACACCAAGGCTCTCTGCTCTCAATTTGTTCATATACACTTCCGATAAGCTTGTAAACTTCTGGAGATAGTTTTCCATCTGGATTCAGTTGATCACCAATAAGGCATTTTGCGTTGTAGGCCAACATCCTAAAACATTCATATTCCAAGGCCTCTCTATTCTTAAATGAGTGAAAATCACCCCACATGGTATGAAACTTTCCAGTCTGTGCAAGACATTCTTTTCCTGTAGTGCGTGCAAAACGAATAGTATTTGTAAAATGAGAATAGCCCCACAATCCACTCGGAAGGGATTCCAATTCCCAGTGTGAGTACGCATCAGCAGCATCAATCGATTGATGATTGATATGGCCTGCATTATAGAAGATTGAAACATCACTCTTAAAAGAACGAATATAATTCGAGAAATCTTCCTTGAAAGACGCAATCATTTGTCTCGCATATTCAATTCTTTCTTTCTTCATTTCTGGATTATATCCCTTTTTGACCATATCAGAGACACAATGCTGACATGAACAATCAACAACATTGACAATATCAAGAAAGAATCCATCAACATTTTCAGGACCCACAACGGAATAAATGTCCTTAATATGTTGTTTAAGGAAATCACGATATGGACTATTCACACATAGTGTTCGATAAAACCCAGGTTCATAGACATGAGAAGATCTTGACTCACAATTGTCAACAAGACCTCCTTCAGCAGTGAGACAACACCATTCAGGATGTCTCTGGCTCGTGTAGTAATCCCATTGAATAGTTGTATAAATAGGTACACGAATATCATGTGCATGACAGACTTGAATCTGTTTCTCAAGCAGCTTTTTCTCTTGCAATGAGGGATGAACAAGACTGGGAAATGCTTTTGAATCATAGTATAACATTCCATGATGACATCTCGCAAAACAAGTTATTGAATTCACATGTGCTTCAAGAAGTGTTTGCACAAATTCTTGTCCATCAAATGCATCACCTACCGCTGGAATTTTTTCACTCGTATGAAAATCTAAATGAATTTGTCGAAACCTTAATTCATCCATGTTTACTCTCCTTTTTTTTGAAAAACAAATTATTTTATTATAGACCTTACATTTTAGCCTTTAACAGCACCCGCCAAAAACCCTGATTGCACTTTCTCATGAAAGAGAAGATAGGAAATTACCATGGGAATTACTGCAATAATTATGCTGGCAAAAATGGGCCCTAATTTGATTTGGTAACCACCACTAAAAGCAAGCATTGCTCTCGATACCGTATATCGCGACTTATCGCTAATAAGACACATCGCAAATATCAATTCACCATATCCATATACAAATGATAAAATTGCTTCTGTCGTCAGAATTGGTATTGAAATGGGGAACAGAATTTTAAATAAAAGTTGGAAATCGGTACACCCATCAATAATTGCAGCTTCATCCATTTCCCTATTAATTCCATTGAGATACCCTGTGAATAGAAAAACTGCTTGAGAAATATTGAATGCTGCATAGACCAGTATCAAAAAAAGATAACTATTCTTGCCATCCACGACATTGGCCAAACTTGAAATGGGAATGATTGTTGTATGTACAGGAATCATTACACCTACAATAAAAAAACTATAAATCAGGGGTAACCATTTATAGGTTTTTCTTGAAAGTACATAAGCTGCTAACATTCCAATGACAAGCACCACAATAGTGCTAGCACTCGCTACAAACAACGAATTGAGAACAGCAAGATGCATTTGAGCACTACGAAAGGCATCAGTGTAATTTGACCATAGCCATTTCTCTGGAAGGCTAAACATACCCAGATTGATTCCTTCATTATCTTTAAACGAACATAGAAAAGTAACAATAAGAGGGAATAAGGTTATAAAAACCCAAACCAGAGCAACACCATAGAGAAATAGATGGCTGATTTTTCGTTCTGATCTCACACTATTCATACTTGCACCTACTTTTCTTGCTCCAGTCATGATTAAAAAATCCATTTACACCAATACTAAGAGAAACCCCTAGGATTAAGAGAATCACACCAATAGCACTACTCTTTCCAAAATTATGGAAGGTGAATGCTTCATTATAGAGAAGCGTAGCCGGAGTCTCTGAGGTATGACTTGGTCCACCCTGTGTCATGGCCCAGATAAGGTCGAATGCTTTAAGACATCCTGTAACACAGAGCACCGAAAATATCTTGAAGGATTCTTTGCAAAGAGGAATTGAAATATACCAAATTTTCCTAATACCACCACAGCCATCTATTTCAGCTGCTTGGTACATAGTTTTTGGTATAGAAACGAGCCCTGCAGCAAATATGAGCATGTTGTATCCTGCAAACATCCATTCATTTACCAATACAACACTCCATACATTAACAGTCGGAGTTGCCAACCAATCTTTTGAAAACCTTCCTAATCCTACTAGTGAAAGGAAATCGTTAAAAATTCCGAACTGTGGGTTTAAAATATAGACCCACATAAGAGCAACGGCAGTTGTGCTCAACATGACAGGCATGAAAAAGGCTGTCTTCATTAGCCGAGTTCCCCGAAGATTAGAAGTAATGAGTAATGCCAGGCCGAAAGAGAGGGGCATTAAAACCACAAATCCGCCAAGAATGAAATATAAGATATTCAACATTGAATTCCAGAAGCTTTTACTTCCAAGAACCCTCATGTAATTGGTAAATCCAACAAGTTCTTTTGGTGCTCCAAAGATCCCTTTCCAACTTTTAAATGAGAGCGTAAATGTCTCACCAACAGGAAAGATGATAAATCCAATAAAGAGTATTATTGCAGGAGCAAGAAACAAGACACTAATACCAAGATCTTTTGTTTTCTTGATTTCCATAATGATTCCATAATTTTTCAGATTGAGTATCCAAGGAACACACAAAATTAGTGTTCCTTGGATATAATAAATATCTTAGTCGTACTGCTTAATTCTATTCACGATTTCCTCAGCACACTCTTCACCACTTCTCCCCATTGCAATTCCTTGCAATGCAGCACGTACAGTGTCAAGCATATGAGACTGCTTGTCGTAGGTTTGAATGTCATCGCGCATCTCAACCATCGAATCTGCAATTGCTTGCACTTCATCAAGAAGTGGGTTAGCAGGAGTATCCGGTGTGGGAGTAAAATTTATTGGGAAAATAGCTGCTGCTACTTCATTGTTTCCAGCAGTATATTCACTACTAGTAAGATATCGTGTCAAGGCAACTGATGCATTGATCTCTTCTTGAGACTTATTAAGTGTAGAAATAAACCACATGTCAGAAGCGCCGCCCTGTGCATGGTTTTTATACTCTTCATTAACATAAGGGAATGGAACAGCCGCCGTCTTTTCATAGATTGGTGTTCCAAAAATTTCTGAAACATACCAAGATCCATCCCATCTCATGGCACATCCTTCTGCTGCAAACACCGATTTCTCAGTAGGATAGTTAGTAGAAAGAATATCTTCACCCAGGTATCCCTTATCTACCATTTCTTCAATCATAGTGAATGTCTTGACAATTTCAGGACTATCATATGCAAGAGACCTATCAGCAAGTTTGGAGACAGCTTCTACTCCCAAACTTTTAATAATCAAATTATTTGAAAAGTGCCCAAGTCTCCATACATCTTTCTCTCCAGTCTGGAATGGTTTGATTCCCGCATCTGTCAATTGTCTACATACAGTCTGTAATTCATCCCAGTTTTTTGGCGGAGTTAGTCCTTGACTCGCAAAAATATCCTTATTGTAATACAAAACAACGGTATACATCTTAAAAGGCACACCCCAAACACCATCATACCCTTCATAAGAAAGTTTATCCCAAACACTAGGATTGAAATTGGCTTTCCATTCAGGATACTGGTCAAAATAAGGAGTCATATCCAAAATAGCATTCGATTCCAAATAATCCAATGTTCTCGACCCCCCATATTCTGTAAATACATTTGGAGCATCACCACTGGCAAAATTGGTTCTCAAATTGTTGAGGTAATCACTTTCTGTTGGAATTGTATCCATTTTGACAGTGATACCATTATCCATTGCATTGAATTCTTCGATTTTCTGGCGAAAATAGATCTCATCAGGAACATCTGCTCCATAACGTGATGCAATAGTAATAGTCACATCATCAAATTTCATGTTGTCTACATCATACCCAACCTGCTCCGGTTTTGAAGCTTCCTTGTCTCCTGACGCAAACAGACCGGATCCCAAAATGACCAGGACCATCATAAGAACCATCAATCTCTTTCTCATGTAAAACCTCCTTACGAAACTTAAAGTATAACGTTTCGCTATTACGGTAAGAATAAACCTGTAGTTATTCATTTGTCAAACATTAATATCATTATATTTTAGCCAATAAAGACACTATAAGTATAGAACGTTTCGTTTATGGTTTTTAATGAATACTCTTATTATCTTTGTTTTTCAATTTTTTCTAATACATATATAAATTTTAGGTTATTTCGTTTCCCCTAGTGATCTACATTTGTGTCGGGAGAATATTCGCAATTCCCTACACAAACATTGAGGCCAGAAAGTCTATCTATACTCTCTGGCCTCAATACTTGGATTAGGGTATGGCGTTACACGCGACGCTCATTGATCAGGCGGATCCTCTCAGGGTCGACCTTGTGC
>JBFWMP010000113.1:0-9365 GCA_050251575.1 Clostridia bacterium | reverse complement strand
AGCGAACTAATAATGAAAAATTATATACTGAGCTATTGCGCTATGAGAAAGACCTTAATGCATTGCGGCAAGCAGCATCAGAAAGCAGTGGTTACTCAAAAGAATTGTTGGAACAGTTAAAACGTGCTGAAATTTTAGCGGGTTTAACGGATGTAGAAGGTAAAGGAGTTATTGTAACTCTTAATGACAGCAAAATATCTAATGAAGGAGTTAATTCGATAGATCCTAACTATTTTATCATTCATGATGAAGACTTATTAATGGTAATCAATGAATTGGCGGATGCCGGTGCAGAAGCTTTATCTCTTAATGATGACCGATTAATAGCAACAAGTGAAATTCGCTGTGCAGGAGCGACAGTGAGTGTTAATAATAATAGACATTCTACTCCGTTTGTTATAAAAGCTATTGGCGACCCAGATACATTAGAGGCTGCATTAAATTTAAGAAATGGTGTTCGGGATATCTTGGGGCAGTGGGGAATTGAATTTACGGTTAAAAAATCCAATAAGATTCTCGTGCCCAGATATAATGGTGTGATTAACTTTAAGTATGCACAGCCGGTAGAAAAGGGGGGGAACTAATTGATATTATTGATTGCGCTAGTTCTTGGTCTTATTATTGGATTGGCAACGCCAATCCATATCCCTTCGCAATATTCATCGTATGTTGCGATTGCAATTTTAGCGGCTTTAGATTCTGTGTTCGGCGGAATTACTGCCAGTTCACAGAAAAACTTTAATATTAAGATATTTATTTCCGGATTCTTTGGAAACGCTTTGTTAGCCGCATTCCTTACATATATTGGAGAAAAGCTGGATGTTGACATTTATTTAGCCGCAGTTATTGTATTTGGTACAAGATTATTTCAGAATTTTGCAACAATTAGAAGATTTTTATTGAATAAATATTTAAAAAACGATAATATATAAATATTAATGAATAATTAGTAATGAATATTTATTATTAAAGGCATAGATGTATCTTGAAATTTTCAAGGGTATTTGCAATTTTATAATATAGCAATGCGGTATAGTTATTATAATTAAGTACAAAGGAGGACTCTCTGGTGTTGGAATTTGATACAGGTATGGATAATTTTGCTCAGATAAAGGTTGTAGGTGTTGGCGGGGGTGGTAATAACGCAGTAAATAGAATGATTTCCGCAGGCTTGCAAGGCATAGAATTTATTTCTGTAAATACTGATAAGCAGGCGCTGCTTCTGTCTAAAGCTTCTCAGAAGATACAAATTGGAGATAAGCTTACTCGCGGGTTGGGAGCGGGCGCAAATCCGGAAGTAGGGCAAAAAGCTGCCGAAGAAAGTCGGGAAGAAATAGCACAAGCTGTTAAAGGTGCAGATATGGTATTTGTCACTGCCGGAATGGGCGGCGGAACAGGAACCGGTGCAGCACCCATAGCTGCGTCCATAGCAAAGGAGCTAGGCATTCTCACTGTTGGAGTTGTTACAAAGCCTTTTACCTTTGAAGGAAGACAGAGAATGGTAAATGCTGAAAAAGGGATAGCAGAATTAAAGGATTGCGTTGATACGTTAGTAATTATTCCTAATGACCGTCTGCTTCAAATATCTGAAAAGAAGATTTCTTTTATGGAAGCTTTTAAAATGGCAGATGATGTATTGCGTCAAGGTGTACAGGGGATTTCTGATCTTATTGCAGTACCCGGATTAGTAAACTTGGATTTTGCGGATGTTAAGACCATTATGAAGGATACCGGCTATGCGCATATGGGTATAGGAAGGGCTGCGGGAGAAAATAAAGCTGAAGAAGCTGCGAGACAGGCTATCCACAGTCCGTTACTTGAGACATCAATTGAAGGCGCACGCCGTGTTCTGTTGAATATCACAGGTGGAAGTGATTTAGGATTGTTTGAGGTGAATGCTGCTGCGGAGTTAGTGCAGCAATCTGCAGATCCTGATGCGAATATCATTTTTGGGGCTGTTATTGATGAAAACCTTAAGGATGAGATTTTAATTACTGTTATTGCGACGGGTTTTGATAAAGGTCCTCAGGTAAAGCGAGTAAGCTCAGTAGCAGATAAAATAAATGGGAAAGCTATTTCTCAAGCACAAGTAGATGATGATTTGGACATTCCTACTTTTTTGCGTAGGAATAAAATAAAGTAGATATTATAATAAAGCAAATATTATAATAAATAAAAAATAACGATATGAATATTCATGTCGTTATTTTTTTGTATTAAGTGCAGGTTTTGACAAAATTCTAATCATCTATCATATATAATATTCATAAATATATTCGCTTTCGAATATTAGTAAATAGAAGAATAATGTATTAAGTATGGAGGCAAAAATTGTGAAGCCGGTTGTATATGTAGATGTTTTATTTATTGTAAATCTATTAATAAATTATGCACTCCTTTGGACTACAGGGAAAATGTCAAAACAAAAAATATCTACTGTCAGATTGTTGACTGGAGCTGCAGTTGGTGCTATTTATGCCGTTATCATGTTTTTTCCTGCTTTTAAAATCTATTATACGATGATGGCAAAAGTTGTTTTTTCAATGCTGCTGATTGCGATTGCTTTTAACATTGAAAAGGTGAGAGTTTTCTTTAGAGTATTGGCAACGTTTTACGCAGTATCTTTTACATTTGGTGGAGCAGCACTAGGATTGTTTTATTTTACGAATGTCGGAGCTTTTGCAGGTGCGCTTCTAAGCAACGGAATTATTTACTTTAACTTACCATGGAAGACATTGATAATATCCAGTATGATCGCCTACATCATTATCAGAATCACATGGAGGGTATTGCAAAAAAATCTTCATAAGGAAAATATGCTTATTCCATTGCAAATAATGTTTGATAATAAAAGTATATGCGTGGATGCATTGATAGATACCGGAAATTCTTTACATGATCCTATTTCCAATTTTCCTGTTGTGATTGTTGAATTCCAAGCGGTTAAAGAATTACTTCCGAGCGAGATTCAAAATATATTTAATGAATATGGTGATAATGACTTGAATGTAATTTCTAAGGTAATGTCCGAATCAATATGGATATCTCGGTTTAGGCTGATACCATTTTCTTCTTTAGGAAAAGAAAATGGTATGCTGATTGGATTCAAACCGGATGAGATAGAAATAGTAGAAGATGGTCGTAAGAAAGACTTAAAGGACATTATTATAGGTATATACAATAAAAGGCTGTCAAGGGACGATACCTATAAGGCACTATTGCATCCTGAGGTTATCGGATAATAAAGGAGAGGGTAGCATTGAAACTATTAAATGTAAAAATGTCTTTAACAATTAAGTACATATGGCTGCTGCAAAGATTAAAGCTTCATATTTCAAAAGAAATACATTATATAGGTGGCAGTGAAGCATTACCACCGCCTCTTACCTCGGAAGAAGAGAATTATCTTATTTCAAAATTGGAACGAGAGGACTTCGCAGTAAAAACCATATTAATTGAAAGAAATCTAAGGCTAGTAGTTTATATAGCCAGAAAATTTGAGAATACAGGTGTAGGAGTAGAAGATCTTATTTCTATAGGCACGATTGGATTAATAAAAGCAATTAATACATTTAATCCAGAGAAAAATATCAAGCTTGCTACTTATGCATCAAGATGTATTGAGAATGAAATTCTTATGTTTCTTAGAAAGAATAATACGTCAAAAACAGAAATATCTATTGACGAACCTTTGAATATTGATTGGGATGGGAATGAGCTTCTTTTATCAGACATATTAGGTACTGATAATGATCTTATTTATAGAAGTATTGAGGATGAGGTAGACAAACAGCTGTTGGAATTGGCTATGAGAAAGTTATCTTCAAGAGAAAAAAAAATCATGGAACTTCGGTTTGGGTTGCAAAGTGGTGTTGAAAAAACGCAGAAAGAAGTTGCCGATATGCTTGGGATTTCTCAGTCATACATTTCCAGGCTTGAGAAAAGGATTATTAGTAGATTGAAAAAAGAAATAGGCAGAATGATATAGAAAATTTTTCCTCTTGAGTTATGTAAAAATGTGAAATTAGATAAAATGTTAAGATATTTAATGGAATGGAATCATAAATCAATATAATGGTCATATATGGATGTTGAGGTTTGCATTATACCCAAATACAGCCGTATAAAAAAGAACTCCATGGTAATAATGATATTGACGTTGAATTTATTTACCTGGAGGGTTTTTTATGTTGATAAACAAAGTAGAAATATGCGGAGTAAATACATCAAAGCTACCGGTTTTAACAAATGATCAAAAAAAAGTACTATTTGAACGAATGCATAATGGAGATCTAACCGCCAGGGAAGAATTTATAAGAGGAAATCTCAGATTGGTATTAAGTGTGATTCAAAGGTTTAATAATAGAGGAGAATATGTCGATGATTTGTTCCAGGTAGGGTGCATAGGACTCATCAAGGCAATTGATAATTTTGATGTTTCCCAAAATGTAAAGTTTTCTACCTATGCCGTACCAATGATTATCGGTGAAATCAGAAGATATCTAAGAGATAATAACTCTATTAGAGTAAGCCGGTCACTAAGAGATATAGCTTATAAAGCACTCCAAGTGAAAGAAAAGCTTACAAATAAAAACTCTAAAGAACCGACAATTACTGAAATTGCAAAAGAGCTGGAACTTCCTAAGGAAGATGTAGTATTCGCTTTGGATGCAATACAAGATCCCATTTCTCTATTTGAACCGGTATATCATGATGGTGGTGACGCAATCTATGTTATGGATCAGGTAAAAGATGAAAAGAACCATGATGAAGGTTGGATAGAAGAGATCGCTTTGAGGGAGGCTATGAGGAAACTTAACGATAGAGAAAAACATATTCTTAATCTTAGATTTTATGAAGGAAGAACACAAATGGAAGTAGCAGAAGAAATAGGAATATCTCAAGCACAGGTTTCCAGACTGGAGAAAAGTGCACTTATGCATATGAAAAAACATATTTAAGTAGATAGCGGGTAGTGGATAGCAAGCAGTAATACGCTTGTTAGAACCAGTGCCCATTTTTATTTATTATCACATTTTTATTTTCGGATAGATATTTAACAGTATTGATATTGGCATATTTGTGCAAAGTACGATGATTGATGATGCATTAGTAGAATAATGCGACGTGATCTGTCATTCCGAGCATAGCGAAGAATCTTGAGTTTTATGTATAAGATCCTTCACTACGTTCAGGATGACACATATATCATGTGTAGGGACGACCTGTGGTCGCCTGCGAGGCAACCAACATAATTGGCAAATCAGGCGAGCAAAGCTCGCCCCTACAATACATATTGTTTATTGCAGCACAGTGATTGTAGGGAACGGTTCATAACCGTTTCGAAATCAATTGCAATAAAAATCGCATCATGTGTAGGGTCGTATGGATATACGACCGGAAATATAGAACAGCGGACGTATGACCATACGTCCCTACGACACCAAAATCTATGGTATATGAAGGGTACCTGTCATTCTGAACGTAAGTGAAGAATCTTTTTGATTTTCAAACATAAGATTCTTCAATACGTTCAGGATGACAATCAATGTAACTTTGCTCATCATTTACACAATATGTATTACACATCGAAAATTTTTTATCACCCTATCAAATTGAGGATTTTTATAATTAATAGCTTTTCGGATAGTGATTAATTTTTTGTTTGCCGCATAGTATAATAGGAGAATTATTTTAATTCTCAATTCTCCATTCTCAATTCAATAGGGGTGGTTTTTTATGGTGAGAGCGTCGGATTTCAGACAAAAAGAAGTAATCAATGTTTCTGATGGAAAAAGGTTAGGATTCGTATATGATGTAGAAATTGATATGAATAAAGGAGTAATCGTATCCATTATTGTTCCAGGACCCGGTAAGATTATGGGGCTATTTGGGCGGGATACGGATTATGTGATACCCTGGACCAGTATTAAAAAGGTTGGAGAAGATATTATACTGGTAGATATGAATGAAGCAGTGATGAAGAGATATGTAGAATAGTCCAAAAGTCCTATCTGAAATAGTCCATAAAATATTGACAGAACACGCAAATGTGATACAATATATGGTATAGATGTTGGCGAATAATACCAAATATGGGCTTGTTGCAGAATGGGAGGAATTTAATGAGATGCCTTTTTTGTGATTATCAGGAAAGTAAGGTGATAGATTCTAGACCCACAGATGAAGGACTTTCTATCAGAAGACGCAGGGAATGTCTCCAATGTGGAAAACGTTTTACAACCTATGAAAAGGTTGAAAATATACCTATCATGGTAATAAAGAAAGACAAGAGCCGGGAACCTTTTAGTGGAGATAAATTAATGAGTGGTTTGCTCAGAGCATGTGAAAAAAGACCGGTATCACTTGAAAATCTTGAAAAAATTGTAAATGAAATAGAAGGCAGTATTTATAATTCTTTAGAAAGGGAAGTAACGTCACATCAGATTGGTGAAATGGTGATGCAGCGGCTTAAGGGCTTGGATGAGGTGGCTTATGTGAGGTTTGCGTCAGTTTACCGACAGTTTAAAGACATTAATACTTTTTTAGATGAATTAAACAAGCTGTTAAAAGATTCATAGGATAGTGAGTTAGAGAATAATCCAGATCACTGATTAAAGCAATATAAATACTAGAAAGGCGGTTCTCAATGATAGAAAAGATTCAAAAACGTGATGGAAGAATAGTGGATTTTCATGCAGATAAAATTACAAATGCAATTTTTAAAGCTGCAAGGGTAGCAGGTGGAAATAATTACGACGTGGCTCAGATATTGACCAATAAGGTTATGGAGTATATTGAGAAGGACCTCAAGATTGAGATACCTGAGGTAGAGCAGGTTCAGGATGCGGTGGAAAAAGTATTGATTGAAACCGGACATGCAGCAACTGCAAAGAAATATATTTTGTACCGTGCTGAAAGGAATCGCATCAGAGAAAAAGATACTCGCATCATGCAGATATACAAAGGGATTACCTACTATGAGTCGAAGGATAATGATACAAAAAGAGAAAATGCCAATATCGATGGAGACACGGCAATGGGCACCATGCTTAAATATGGCTCGGAAGGTGCAAAGCTGTTTAATGAAATGTTCGTGCTTAAGCCTGAACATTCCAGAGCGCATAAAGAAGGGGATATCCATATTCATGATATGGATTTTTTGACACTTACTATGACTTGTTGTCAGATAGATATACTTAAATTGTTTGATAATGGATTTTGTACAGGACATGGACATCTCCGAGAACCGAATGATGTTGCAAGTTACGCTGCACTTGCTGCTATTGCGATTCAATCTAATCAAAATGATCAGCATGGAGGTCAAAGCATACCGAACTTTGATTATGGGATAGCACCGGGTGTCGCAAAAACCTATGTCAGATTGTATAAAGCTAATCTTGCTAAATATTTTTATGCTAACTTACAAGATGACGACAGGGATTTTTCACAATTGGCTGAAGATGTAGTAACTGAAACAATGAAGAAGGTTGGTCTCAAGCCATCTCTTGAGACAGCTGATTTGTATTATAAAAATGAAGCTGCAATTTTATCAGAGCATAGTATTGATGAACAGACTGTTAAGTCTGCGCAAAAGTTTGCTGAAAAATTTGCTGCTAAAGAGACTGACAGAGCGACGTTTCAGGCAATGGAGGCTTTTGTGCATAATTTAAACAGTATGCATTCTCGCGCGGGTTCGCAAACACCTTTTTCCTCAATTAATTTTGGTACGGATACGTCTCCGGAAGGTCGATTGGTGAGTAAAAATTTATTATTAGCTACTGAAAAAGGACTGGGAAATGGAGAAACGCCGATTTTTCCAATACTAATTTTTAAGGTTAAAGCCGGTGTGTCGTATCATGAAGAAGATCCTAATTATGATTTGTTTAAGCTTTCATGTAGAGTAAGTGCGAAGAGACTCTTTCCTAATTTCAGTTTTTTAGATGCACCTTTTAATAAGCCCTATAGTGAGAAGGGTATTGCATCTGAAGTTGCTTACATGGGATGCCGTACTAGGGTTGTTGCAAACACTTATGATCCGGAGAAAGAGGTTACCAGTGGAAGAGGAAACCTGAGTTTTACTTCTATTAACCTTCCGAGAATAGCAATTTTATGTGATGAGAATATCAGACAGTTCTTTATTGAGCTTGATAAAAGGATAGATATTATTATTGATCAGCTGCTTGAAAGACTAGAGATACAGTCTAAAAAGAAGGTGAAGAATTTTCCGTTTTTAATGGGACAAGGAATATGGATAGACTCAGATAAGCTTGGCTGGGAAGATGAAGTGAGAGAAATAATAAAGCATGGTACACTTACCCTAGGATTTATCGGCTTGGCAGAGGCACTTACAGCATTGATCGGCAAGCATCATGGTGAATCGGATACAGCACAGGCATTAGGGGTTAAAATTATTAGTCATATGAGAAGAAGGATGGATGAAGCAAGTGCACGGTATAAGCTGAATTTTTCATTGATTGCAACACCTGCTGAGGGTTTATCCGGTAGGTTTGTTAAGATGGATAAAGAGAAGTTTGGTATAATTTCTGGGGTTACTGATAAAGAATATTATACAAACTCGTTTCATATTCCGGTTTCTTATCCTATTTCTGTATTTGATAAAATACACAAAGAAGCACCATATCATGAGCTTACCAATGGAGGGCATATTACTTATGTTGAGTTGGATGGTGATCCTTGCGGAAATATAGAAGCTTTTGAAACTGTTGTGCGAGCTATGTATGAAGCCGGTATAGGATATGGCTCCATTAACCATCCGGTAGATAGAGACCCTATTTGCGGCTATACAGGTGTGATTGGAACCCAATGTCCGAAATGTGGGAGAATGGATGGTGAGAATGGTGTCAAGTTCGAGAGAATCAGGCGCATTACCGGATATTTGGTTGGAGATGTCTCAAGATGGAATGATGCTAAACGGGCAGAAGAAAGAGCGCGTGTGAAGCATGGATTATAATGCTGGATAAAGTTGAAAATGTATAATGTGGCTAAGAATATAAGATATAATGATAAGGAGCAGCACTATGACATGTAAAAACAAGACATATGTTGAACATACTGCTATTAAAGTAAAGGATATAAAATGGTACCTTTCGTTTTTTGAAGAAGTATTTGGGATGTCTGTACGTTTAGTACAGGGGACCGAGGAAAACCTTGAGCAGGTTTGGCTGTATGGAGGAGTGCAATTGATTTCGGTTGCTGGTTTTAGCGGAGATGAAGGGCGACTTGGGCACTTGGGCATTATGGCTTCAAATTTGGAAGAGGTACTAGAGGCGGCTTACAGCAGAGGAGCTATACAACTGCCCCAGGGTAGAAACTGGTTTAGGCTGCCTGATGGACTTTGCATT
>JBFWMP010000112.1:0-9445 GCA_050251575.1 Clostridia bacterium | reverse complement strand
TTAATTGATACTTGTCATGAATACTGGATAAGGCAGGTTTTTTTCCTTCGCCCCAAATCCATATAGAATTTGCAGGCCGGAGTACTTTTTTTATTCGTTTTATATTTACAGGGTGATTTTTTAATATCTCATTACTTTTTTTCATCATATCCAATATGATTTTTCCATTTGGCCCTTTAGGAAGATAATCATTTACTCTTTTCTCTAAAATATCATGGGGAGGTGAAAAGGTAAAATCATACGGTCCATTGTGCCATATCATCAAATGTCTATAGCTGATACCCGGATAGAATTTAATTTGCTCTGTTTGAAAAGCTTCATTGATAGCGGTGATGATTTCCGCGGCTTCTGAAGTAGATATTTCATCTGAACTATAATCAATCATTGTCTTGTCTTCATAAAGTTCTTCTTCAGATAAAGTGACAAGATTACACCTAAAGGTAATATCAGAATCAGATAGGTAGACACCCATACTGGCAGCCTCAAGAGGTGAACGTCCGGTGTAGTATTGATGAGGATTATACCCCATAACAGAAAGATTGGCCGCATCGCTTCCCGGGGCAATACCATCAGGTACAGTTTTTACCATTCCTAATTCTCCATGCTTAGCTAAGTAATCAATTGTTGGAATATTGGCATACTGAAGAGGAGTTTTCCCCCCAAGCTGTTCTACAGGAGCATCAGCCATGCCATCACCTAAAATAACAACATATTTCATAAAACATTCTCCCTACCATAATATAATCGTATTTGCATAAAAGCATATTAACATGATTATAGCAGAAGAATCAGGAATGTAAAAGAGAGATTTTCATAATCACGTAATCACAAAAATCCTTTTTTAAATTATGTAATTATTCGTCAGGCTATGTCGACTTCTTTAGCAATAGATTTGGTAGTAATTTTATATTTTTTCCCTATATGCTCTAGAGCATTTAACACTTTATCTAAATGTGCTTTAGTATGATTGCACATTATACTCATGCGAACTCTTGAGAGTTTTCTTGAAACAGCAGGATATTGCACAGGGTTAACATAGATTCCTGATTCGTGCAGTTCTCTGCAAATTTCCCGAACCTTAACGTCATTTCCAACAACTATTGGGAATATAGCAGTTTCGCTATTACCAAGATTAAACCCTAGCGCAAGAAGATTTCTTCTAAAATAATTAATATTTTTCCAGAGGCTGTCTCTGAGTTCTGGCTCATCCTCAATAATATTCATTGCCTCTATGAGAGATGCAGCTGTTTGTGGCGTTTGAGCAGTTGAGAACATATAAGGACGTGAGTAGTAGTGAAGGTACCCAATAATTTCTTTTCGGCTGGCAACAAACCCGCCTACTACACCAAGTGCTTTACTGAATGTTCCCGAAACAATGTCAACTTGACCTTCAATATTGAAATATTCAGGAGTACCACGGCCATTTTTGCCAATGACGCCGGTAGCATGTGCTTCATCTACCATTACATAGGCACCATAATGGTGAGCAAGTTCTACTACTTCATTTAATTTTGAAATGTCTCCGTCCATGGAGTATACACCATCTACCACTACGAGTTTTGTGTTGAACTTGTTTTGACATTTTTGCAGGACTTTTTCTAATGAACTCATGTTATTATGGCGGAAATACTCCATATGAGTGTCTCGACAGCCATCAATGATGCTGGCATGAACAAGAATATCCAAGATAGCGACGTCATTTTCACGCAACAATGCTGCAAGGGAGCCGCAATTTGAACCAAAACCGTTCGTGTAGATAATCGCAGATTCACATCCTTTGAAGGCTGCTATTTTGTTTTCCAACTCGACATGAATGTCTAAGGTACCGCCAAGTAAGGGGACACTGCCTGCACCTGTACCATATTTTTCAAGGGCCGCTCTGCCTGCATTGATTGAACGGGGATGCCGTGTAAGATTGAGGTAGTCATTTGATGCCATATAAATCATTTCTTTTTGAGTACCTGTATATGGATCAAGAACTGTCATCACAGGACCGGAGCCGCTGACTGAAATCCTGCGATATTGATCATGATGATTTTTATGAATATCTTCAAGATATTCGTAGAAGGTCTTCGCCCTGCCCAGCATATCCATGTTTTGCAGATCATAGAAATCGGCAAGGCTGTATTTAGTAGAGTCCATTATATTTATCACCTCATATTATATTTGTTAAATAAATATTATTTCCAAAATTAAACACATTATTATAATAATTTTCTTATTGTTACAAAATTTGTGATTTTAGGCGTATTGCGATAATATAAAGAGATAATGAGAGTACAACGCAGAAGGATTGCTTAGAACAGTGATAGCTTTAATTGATGGGTTAAGAGGAGTATGTTAGTATTTTCTACATACCAAAAACATATGTATACGAGTGAAGGACAATGAGCTTATGAATAAAAATTCGATGTATTATTTAGTTGATTCTGCGGTGCTTCCTGAGATTTTTTGTAAAGTTATTGAAGTGAAAAGGCTTTTACAGACGGGAAAAGTGAAAACAATTAATGATGCTGTCCGTATCATTCAAATAAGCCGCAGTGCTTATTATAAATATAAGGACTTTATTTTTCCTTTTTATGAAATATCTCAAGGGAAAATCATTACATTGTTTTTTATTCTTGAAGATGTTCCAGGTATTTTGTCTAATATTTTAAATATCATTGCCAGTGTAAAAGCAAATGTTCTCACTATCAATCAGAACATACCTATTAATGGTGCCGCGAATATCACGATATCTATTCAGACAACCAGTATAGAAGGCAGTGTTGAGGATTTGATTGCTCAAATGGAAAAGATAGAAGGTGTTAAAAAAATAGATATTCTAGCAAGAGGATAGTATAAAGAACTAATTATTGGAGGGGTTTATTATGGTTAACGTTGCAGTATTGGGATTTGGAACGGTTGGATCAGGAGTAGTAGAAGTCATTTGTAATAACATGGAAAGACTAAGTAAAAAAGCAGGAAAACAAGTAAATATAAAATACATCTTGGATATTAGAGATTTTTCCGATCATCCTCAGAGACATTTATTCACTAAAAATATTGAGGATATTCTCAAGGATGATGAAGTAAGCGTTGTTGTAGAAGTGATGGGCGGAGTAGAGCCTGCGTACACGTTTACCAAAAGAGCACTGATGGCAGGTAAACATGTAGTAACATCGAATAAAGAATTGGTAGCAACGCATGGAACAGAGTTATTGTCTATTGCAAAGGAAAAAAATATTAATTATATGTTTGAAGCAAGTGTAGGGGGTGGAATCCCTATCATCAGACCGATTCATCAATGTTTGGCTGCTAATGAAATTATAGAAATTATAGGAATACTTAATGGAACAACAAACTATATTTTAACGCAGATGATTAAGGAAGGGCAAAGCTTTGAGGATGCGTTAAAAAATGCACAAGACAAGGGATATGCAGAAAGAAATCCTGCTGCAGATGTGGAAGGTCACGATGCATGTAGAAAGATAGCCATTCTTTCTTCATTGGCTTTTGGCTATGAAATAGATTCAGAAAAGCTCTATACCGAAGGGATTACAAAAATCAGTCTGGAAGATGTAGCGTATGCCGAGCAAATGGGCAGTGTCATTAAGCTGTTGGGGATCAGTAGAAAAGTTGAGAATAAGGTTTTTGCTCGTGTAAGTCCGATGATAATTTCTAAAAATCACCCACTTGCAGGCGTAGAAGATGTGTTTAACGCTATTCTCGTAAAAGGCAATGCGGTAGGAGATGTAATGTTTTATGGAAGAGGAGCAGGTAAATTACCTACAGCAAGCGCAGTAGTAGCAGATGTTATTGACAGTATAAAGAATATCAATAGAAATAATGGACTTTTCTGGCTAAAAAGTAATGAAGATATTTTAGTTGATATAGAGGAGACTTATGCAACTTATTTTGTAAGAGTAAAAACAGATGATCAGCCTGCTGCAAAAGAAGTCATAAATAAGCTGCTGGGGAATTGCAGTTTCATTGTCATTAATAATCCGGCTGCAGTGGATGAGGTGGCTTTCGTTACATCAGAGAAAAGAGAAAAAGAACTGAGAGCACAACTGGAGCAAATGAATGATTATCCTTTTATAAGTTCAATACATAGTGTCATTCGTGTTGAGAAAGAATAAAGGATAATTAAAAGTTCTTGTGTTTTTACTTATTTAAGGTGGGGAAATGGAATGATTTCAGTAAAGGTTCCTGCTTCAAGTGCTAATCTTGGAGCAGGATTTGATTGTATGGGAGTGGCATTAAAACTATATAATTTGATTGATGTAGAGGAGATTTCAAGCGGACTGGATATCAATATTCTTGGTGAAACTACTACATTTTTACCTAAGGATGAGAAAAATCTTGTTTATCAATCTATGCTTAAAATTTTTGATTATATTGGACGGTATCCTAAAGGCTTGAAGATTAACTTGACGAATAGGATTCCGGTAACGCGTGGACTAGGCAGCAGCTCCGCTTGTGTGGCAGGCGGATTGTTTGCAGCAAATGCACTGACAGGTTATCAATTAACCCAGAAGGAGCTTATCACGATGGCTGCACAGATAGAAGGACATCCCGATAATTCGACTCCTACAATCTTAGGAGGAATGGTAGTGGCTGTAATGGATAAAGGCGAGGTTCCTTATGTAAGGATTAAGCTGCCGGATACTTTGAAGTTTGCAGTTTTCGTACCTGGTTTTACGCTGGCTACTAAGAAAGCAAGGAATATCTTGCCGGACGTGATTTCTCATAAGGATGGTGTTTTTAATGCAGGGAGGGCTGCTCTTATGGCCGCTTCAATGGTAGCAGGGAACTATGACAATATCCCATTTGCAGTGGAGGATAAGCTGCACCAGCCCTACAGAGCAGAGTTGATTCCAGACATGAAGCAAATATTTGATGTCAGCAAGCAATATGGGGCTAAGGGTGCATTCTTAAGTGGAGCAGGGCCATCCATTATTGCCATCCTTGATCAGCATTCTGAAATCTTTAGGTCAGAGGCAAGTAAATATATACAGAAGAATCTGCCTGAATGGAGTATTGATATTATTGAGCCTGACAATGAGGGCATAACGGTAGTAATTGACAATGATTGAATAATATGTTATAAGTATTTGAAGTCTTATTATATGACAAGATAGTCGTGTAATAAAGGCTTTTTTATTATATTTAGAGATAAAAGGGATATTATTTAATGTATATAACAAACAATAATATATAAGGCATATAATATTGTTTTCTGTGGTATAGATATATTTAATAGTAATTATAAGGAGGGTGACAGCATGATGGGCGAAAGATTTTGGCACAATCGGGAAGTAAAGGATATTGTTTTAGAACTGGATAGCGACATTCATCAAGGGCTTAATGATAGTAAGATACAAGAAAAGCATGATGTGTATGGAGACAATGAAATTGAAGAAAAAAAAGGGAAGTCTTTATTAGTTAAATTCTTCGAACAATTTAAGGATTTTATGATTATCATTCTGTTAATTGCAGCAGTTATTTCTTTTCTCTCTCATGAAAAGGCAGATGCAATTATCATTCTAGCCATTGTTATTCTGAATGCGGTATTAGGAGTTGCTCAAGAGAGCAAGGCAGAAAAATCGCTGGAGGCGCTAAAGAAGCTATCTGCTCCTAATGCAAAGGTGTTGAGAAATGCCAAAGTCAATCTAGTGCCTGCCAAGGAATTAGTACCGGGAGATATCATCTATTTAGAGGCCGGTGATTTCATTCCTGCCGATGCAAGACTGATAGAAGCAGTAAATCTTAAAGTAGAAGAATCTGCCTTAACAGGAGAGTCAGTACCGGTGGAAAAGAGTGCTGATCTTATTGCACAAGAGAATATTCCATTGGGTGACAGAAGGAATATGCTGGCATCCAGCAGTATTGTGACTTATGGAAGAGGGAGTGCAATCGTGATTGCAACCGGAATGAATACGGAGGTTGGCAAAATAGCCGGAATGATTCTTACTGGTGAAGAAGCGGCTACACCACTGCAGCAGAAGCTGGCACAGCTTGGAAAGACTCTTGGGATAGTTGCATTGGCAATTTGTGCCGCGATATTTGGATTAGGTGTGCTTCAAAAAAGAGATGTTTTTGAGATGTTTTTGACTGCAATCAGCTTAGCAGTTGCAGCTATTCCGGAGGGTCTGCCGGCTATTGTAACCATTGTATTGGCTGTGGGTGTACAGCGTATGGTTAAGAAGCATGCTATCATTCGTAAGCTTCCTGCAGTAGAAACGTTAGGGAGTGCGTCTGTTATTTGTTCAGATAAGACCGGAACGTTGACTCAGAATAAAATGACCGTTGTTGAATTAGCGACATCCTCTAAAAGCTGGGAGCTAAATAATGACATAGATATACAGGAGCAAGCTGAGGTATTTACTATATTGGAAATGGCAAGTTTATGCAATGATTCAAGATTAGAGCAAGTGGATGGTGAGTGGGATGCTATAGGTGATCCTACAGAGACTGCTCTTGTCATTGCTGCTGTAAAGGCAGGAAAAAATAAGCGTAAGCTGGAAGAACAGATGCCTCGGGTTAAGGAGATTCCTTTTGATTCCGAGAGAAAGCTTATGACTACTATCCATAAGATTGAAGAAGGTTATAGGATAATTACGAAAGGTGCTCCGGACATACTGCTTGACCGATGTGTAAATGTATGGGAAAATGAAGATATCATCAATAAAGATGAGAAACAGATTGCTAATATTGAAAATGCAAATAGCAGTATGGCAGACAAAGCATTGAGGGTTTTAGGGGTTGCATTCAAGGATATAAAGGCAATTCCTGAAGAAATGAATACAGAGAAGGTAGAGAACAATCTAACATTTGTCGGACTTATAGGGATGATCGATCCTCCGAGAGAAGAGGCAAAGGAGGCAGTACGTCTATGTAAGAAAGCAGGAATTAAAGCAGTGATGATTACCGGAGACCACAAAGCAACAGCTATGGCAATTGCTAAAAAGCTGGGAATTCTTGAAAACAGTAAAGAAGCGATCACAGGTGCTGAATTAGATGAGCTTGATCAAGAGTTCCTTAATGAGAATGTAGACAGATATTCAGTATATGCACGGGTATCACCCGAACATAAGGTGAAAATCGTAAAAGCATGGCAAAGTAAAGGACAAATTGTTGCGATGACAGGAGATGGCGTGAATGATGCTCCGGCATTGAAGAGTGCCAATATCGGCTGTGCAATGGGCATCACCGGTACAGATGTGGCAAAAGGAGCAGCGCATATGGTGTTAACCGATGATAACTTTGCTACCATTGTAGAAGCAGTAAGAGAGGGACGTGGAATATTTGAGAATATTCAAAAGTCAATACAATTTTTGCTATCCTGCAACATCGGAGAAATTGTCACATTATTCATTGCGATGTTGTTGAATTGGGATTCACCACTATTGCCTATTCATATTTTATGGGTAAACCTTGTTACCGATAGTTTACCGGCTTTGGCATTAGGCGTAGAACCTGTTGCAGAGGATATCATGGAAAGGCCTCCCAGAGATGCAAGAAAGAGCATCTTTGCAGATGGGTTATCTATCGTTATAGGTTTACAAGGGTTGATGGTAGGAGGCTTGACTTTAGCTGCATTTGCAATTGGTCAGCAGTTGCTTTCAAATGGTGCCGATCCCGAGCAGAGTCTTGCTGTAGGAAGAACCATGGCGTTTTTGACATTAGCATTATCGCAATTAGTGCATGTATTTAATGTACGTTCACATAGTTCCTTATTTAAAATAGGTGCGTTTACTAACCGTTATTTGCTTGGAGCGGTAGCAATATCAATTTTATTGCAAATATCAGTCGATATTATACCCGCGTTAACTGATGTTTTCAAAGTTGTTTCACTGAATATGAATCAGTGGCTTGTGGTATTAGGCTTGTCAGTGAGTCCTTTAGTACTTGTTGAGTTAGGGAAAGCAGTAAAGTCTAATGAATAATGAATAATTACTTGATTTTTCAAACTTTTTTAATTAGAATACTCTCAGTGTCATTCTGAACGAAGTGAAGAATTTCATGTATAATATTTGACTTGTATGATAAAAGTAGGAAGGAATTAGTGTATGAAGAGACCACCTTTTAGAAAAGATGACAAAAGAACGGATGTTACAAAGAAAGATATGGGAAAAGCTGAAAAGAGAATAATTAATGATGAAGAAAACACTGAAGAAGAATCGCAGGATAAGCTGGAAGGCAGAAATCCTGTAATGGAGGCATTAAAATCAGGAAGGGAAATTAACAAGATATTCGTGCAAAAAGGAGAGCGGGAAGGCTCTATCATTCGGATTATTGCAATGGCAAAGGAAAAGAAAATCATTATTCAAGAGGTAGAAAGGCAGAAGTTGGATAATTTATCATCTACTCATGCCCATCAAGGCGTAATTGCTTTTGTATCGATGCATAGCTATGTGGAGGTGGAAGATATCATGGCGAATGCAGCTGGGAAAGGTGAGCATCCATTTATAATTATAGTAGATGAGATTAATGATCCACATAATCTTGGGTCGATATTGCGTACTGCGAATGCAGCAGGTGCTCATGGTGTAATCATTCCTAAAAGAAGAGCGGTAGGACTGACTGCAGCAGTTGCTAAAACTTCAGCAGGAGCTATAGAATATGTATTGGTTGCTCGGGTAACAAATATAGGTCAGACAATAGACAGACTAAAAGAACAAGGTGTTTGGATTGTAGGAGCAGATATGAGTGGCGACAAAAACTTCTACGAAGCAGATTTGAAAGGTCCCATCGGATTGGTAGTGGGCAATGAGGGTGAAGGGATAGGGCGCCTTGTGAAAGAGAAGTGTGACTTTTTGGTTAAGATACCGATGAAGGGTGAGATTGCATCCTTGAATGCATCTGTTGCAGGGGCGGTTCTGATGTATGAGGTAGTAAAACAGAGAGAGAAATAAATAGCATACTAGTTTGTATTTTATGATATAGGAAGAGCAATGTTTTGGTTGTTCTTCTTTTATTTCGGTTGTATTTATTATATAATTTATTATAGAATGAATAAGTTTTGTTTATTATATTATTGAAAATTGTGATTCGTGAACTGGCGAGGTATATTGGATGGAGTATTTAATTATAGATGGCTATAATATTATTAATGCATGGCCGGATCTGGCAATAGCTGCAAAAGAATGTTTGGAAGATGCGAGATGGAAGCTATTGGAGGTATTGGCTAATTATCAAGGTTATAAGAAGAATAAAGTTATTGTAGTATTTGATGCACACTTGGTTAGAGGAAGTCAGGAAAAAAAGGAAATTTATTCCGGCGTAGAGATTGTTTATACTAAGGAGAATGAAACAGCTGATAACTATATCGAAAAATTAGTTCATGAAATAGGCAGGAACCAGACAGTTCGCGTAGCTACCTCGGATTTTCTTGAACAAACTATTGTATTAAGTAAAGGTGCTACACGTCTTTCTGCTAATGAATTAAGAGATGAAATGA
>JBFWMP010000111.1:0-9465 GCA_050251575.1 Clostridia bacterium | reverse complement strand
GTCAAGGTTTGAGTTATGAAAAGGTTATGATGGAATATTTGATCATATTATTCATGGGAATTGCCTTGTTGAAATTGGCTGATGAATATAGAAAGACAAGGTCTCAGCAGGGATACTTATTAATGATAGGAATGCTGTTGTGTATTTTTAGTGAATTTGCGTTTGTCAGTTATGCAAGTGTTTATGATGCTTATAACTATTTGGGACATATATATAAGTTTACAGCATTTTTTATTATGTTTAAAGCATTATATACGGATAATGTACGAGTGCCATACAGGGAGATGAAAAAAGCAAGAAATGAGTTGAAGAAATATACAGAAAATCTTAACTTTTTAGTAAAACAGCAAACAAAAAAGATTGAAGATGTGAATGAAAGGCTTATAATGGATTTAGAATATGCTAAGGATATACAGCGTTCTTTCTTACCGGCTAAGATGCCGGAAGATATCACGGTTTCCTTTGAAGCAGGATATCTTGCGGCAGAGCGTTTGAGCGGAGATTTTTACAATGTAATAAAGTTGGATGAGAATAATGTTGCGCTTTATATTGGAGATGTAGCAGGTCATGGAGTATCGGCTGCAATGTTGATGGTATTTGCCAATCAAAATATTAAGCCTTTGAAGGAGACAGAAGATTCAGTGGAAATCATTTCTCCTGGTTATGCTTTGAAAAATCTTTATAAGGCTTTTAATCAGACAAATTTTAAAGCAGAAACGTATATGGTTATGTTATACGGCATTTATAATACACAGAGCAGGGTTTTCACCTATGCTTCAGGAGGAATGAATGTACCGCCTTTAATCGTTAAAAACTCTGGTGGAATTATTGAGATGGATGCTGCGGGGTTTGCTATCTGCAAGTTAGGAGATGTTATTATGCCGTTTTTTGAAGATAAGCAGATTCAATTAGAATCGGGAGACAAGCTTCTGTTTTATACAGATGGACTGGTGGAGGCAGAGAATCAGGAGGGATACAAGTATACCAGCTATCATTTAAATGAGCTTGTAAAAGAGAATCATAGTTTAAATATACATGGATTTGCCGATGCTATAAGAAATGATATTTTTGAGTTTGTCGAGAATGAAGGGCGACTAAAGGATGATGTAACCTTCTTGATTATGGAAGTTCATTAGGTATGGATGAAAATGGGTTGTATGTAGAATTTATAGAAGCTATAAAATATAGTAATTGATTATATTTATTGAGGAGTATAAAATAAGAACGGACAGAAATATTTATTACAAATAATGAAAGGAAGTGTAGAACATGAAGGTATTATTTCTTTCCGTAACCGCTGGACAAGGACATCATTCAGCAGCCAAAGCTGTTATGGATTATTTAAAGGAACGAGAGATAGAATGCACTATGTTGGATATCTTCGAATATATTAATCCAATTTTAAGTGAATCTATTTCACGAGGATACCTAGCTTCTACTCAATTAACGCCAGCGGTATATGGAAAATTTTATCGAATGGCAGAGAAAAAGGAAAAAAGTGATGCTAAAATTTCCATCTCAAGATTAACTAATTCCATTCTTGCAAGGAGGCTTCGTAATTATATACGAGAGTATGATCCTCAAGTAATCGTATGTACGCATATATTTGCTGCACAGATTATCACGCAGCTTAAGGAAAAGGATCTAAAAGCAAAAACAATTGGAATCGTTACTGACTTTACAATTCATCCTTTTTGGGAAGATACTAATTTGGATTATTATGTTACTGCCAGCGAGCTGTTGAATTTACAAACTGCAAAAAAAGGAATTCCTGCTGAAAAGATTAAAGCGACTGGAATCCCTATACAAACGAAATTTTCTCAAAAGCTTCTTCAATCTGAAGCTAGAAAGCTTTTAAATATTGAAGATAAAGATACCATCTTCGTGGTAAGTGGAAGCATGGGTTATGGAAATCTTATTAAAAGTATTCGCCAATTAGATAAGTTGGATATGGATTTTCAGATTATATCAGTGTGTGGGAATAACAAATCTTTAAAAAAGAAGATAGACGCATTGAAGACTAGAAAAAAACTTTATAGTTATGGTTTTGTAAATAATGTAGATGTTATGATGGATGCTTGTACTTGTATTGTTACAAAACCTGGCGGGTTAACAGTATCAGAAAGTTTAGCGAAGGGTATCCCGATGATTTTGATTAATCCTATCCCAGGTCAGGAAGAACGTAATGTTGAATTTTTATTGAATAATGGACTGGCGATCAAAACTAGTGCTACCTTTCCTATTGATGAAGCAGTATTTCAATTATTAATGAATGATTGGAGATTGAATGATCTAGCAACTATGATTCGTCATATCGGTAAGCCTAATGCAGCAAAAGATTTAGGAGACTTCATTATTGAATTATCTTCCCAACAGAGCTTGGAAATTAATAAGAGCATGACTTAGACAAACTCTAGATATTAGTGGGATATATTATAATGATATATTCCATTTTTGATTACTATGGAAATAGTTTGAGTAAAATTTCTGTAAGCAGCCAAATTATAGGCGTGGACTTTATATCCGCCTGAAAATATTGCAAATCAGCAAAAGAGGTAATTTTGTTCTCGGGGTTTCATTCAATATAGAAATTAATAGCTGTAATTAGTGTCTTCAAGAGAGATAAGAATGGAAGAAAAGGTGATAGATATGAATATTCCCAATGGAGTAGTTTGCATATTAGATCAGCTAAATAAAAATGGTTTTGAGGCATATATAGTAGGAGGATGTATTCGGGATAGTATCAGGAATAAAGAGCCCAAAGACTGGGATATTACTACCTCAGCACTCCCGGAACAAGTAAAAGAAATTTTTACACACACTTATGACACTGGAATCAAGCATGGTACGGTAACAATAATCTTAAATAATCAGGCATATGAAATTACCACTTTTCGCATAGAGGGCATCTACAGGGATCATAGAAAACCTTCCAGTGTATCTTTTACGTATAGTTTACTTGAAGACTTAAAGAGAAGAGATTTTACCATGAATGCGATCGCTTTTCATCCCGAAAAAGGTTTTATTGATCCTTTTGATGGGAAGGGAGATATTTTGAAGCGGGTCATAAGATGCGTGGGAAACCCCAGTGAAAGATTTAATGAGGATTCACTGAGAATGTTAAGAGCTATCAGATTTGCTTGTCAGCTAGATTTTAAAATTGATCAATGCAGCCTGGATGCTATTTATCAGCATAGGGAACTGATTTTAAATATAAGCATGGAAAGGATTAGAGAAGAGCTGAATAAAATGCTTATGTCTGAATACCCTCTGAATTTACTTCTTATGAAAGAGGGAAGACTGATGGAATACATCTTGCCGGAGCTAGACAGATGTTTTCTTGCATCTCAGAATCACCCTTACCACGTTTATACTGTAGGGATGCATATATTAAAGGCTGTTGAGAATATTGAAAAAAATATAATTTTAAAATGGACGATGCTTCTCCATGATATCGGGAAACCAGTATGTAAAACCACAGATGATAAAGGGATAGATCATTTTTATGGTCATGGAGAGGAAAGTGTAAGAATAGGTTATGATATTTTAAAAAGGCTGAAATTTGATAAGAAATCAGCAGATATGATTATACAACTAGTCAGATGGCATGACCGACCTATCGAACCTACAGATAGAGCTGTAAGAAAGGCTGTAAGGATAATGGGGAAAGAAATCTTTCTTAATTTTTTAAAAGTAAAAGAAGCGGATATAAAATCACAGAATTCGAGTTGTTTGAGCCAAAGATTGAAGCAATTGGAAACAGTAAAAGAGATATATGCAGGTGTTATTTTTGCAGGACAGTGCCTGTCGTTAGATGACTTAGCGGTGAATGGGAATGATTTAGTTGAAATAGGTGTGCCAAAAGGAAAGGGAATCGGCGTAATGCTTAACGAATTGCTGGAGATGGTGATAAGCGAACCTCAAAAGAACGAAAAAGAAACTCTTTTAAACATAGCAAAACATAGCATTAGCAAATAGAATAGGACATGCGGTTTTCATTATAGAAGGTATTATTGTAGGAGGATACTATGCGTAGTTATCGTAGATACAGTCTTTATATTTTTATTTTTATAATCTGTTTTCAAGTTAAACTTGTTGAAGCGCAGTCACTTTACTCTGTAATAACAAATGGATATGAAACAAATTATAGCCCCTATAGGTTGTTAATAGCAGTCAGCTTATTGATATTTATGGTTTTATATTTATATATCAGATATCTGAAAAAAAAGATATTTGATACTAATAAAGCATTAATGGCCAGTTATCAAGAGCTTGAAGCAACTCATAATGAATTGGCAGCAACAGAAGAAGAGCTGCGGATTCAGTACAATTATATTGTAGAAAATCAAGAAAGTTTGAAAAGCAGTGAAGAGCGATATAGACTTGCAGTAGAAGGCGCTAATGACGTAATCTGGGATATGAATATAAAATATGATCAATTATTTGTTTCAAGTCGCTGGAGAGAGATGCTCGATTTTAAAGAGATTGAAATGCCTGAAAATTATGCTGCGTGGAAAAGCTTACTGCATCCTGAAGATGTAGAATTTACAGTTAGAGCTATTCGGAATCATATTTTTAAAAAGACAACATTTTATCAAAGTGAACACCGTTTACGTACAAAGAGTGGAAGTTATAGGTGGTTTTTGCATAGAGGTCAGGCAGTATGGGGTTCGAATGGGAGACCCATACGTATGGCTGGATCTTATACGGATATATCACAGCGAAAACAGACAGAAGAAACGATACATCTAATGGCTTATTATGATTCGTTAACCGGACTGCCTAACAGGATGATGTTGATGGATAAACTAAAATCCGCTTTAGTAGAAGCTAAAACAAAAAGGTATATGGTGGGTGTGATGTTTTTAGATTTGGATAATTTCAAAACTATCAATGATACATTAGGGCATATGTATGGTGATTTACTGCTTAAAAATGTAGGTGAAATGCTGCAGAGGCATTTAAAAAGAGGTGAGATTGTTGCCCGCCTTGGGGGAGATGAGTTAGTTATTATTCAGCCGGAGATACATCACCTAAATCAGGTGACAAATCTTGCAAATGAGATTATTGACTCGCTTCATCATCCATGGATATTGGATGATCGTGAATTTTATGTATCGTCAAGCATAGGGATTGCCATATGTCCTAATGATGGTCTGGATGAACATACTTTATTAAAAAATGCAGATGCAGCTATGTATTATGCAAAGGAGTCAGGAAAGAATACATGGCAGTTATTTAATCAGTCAATGAATACGAGGATCATGGAAAGATTAGAGATAGAAAACAATTTAAGGCATGCTCTTGAAAGAGAGGAATTTACTGTGGTATATCAACCTCAATTGGATATTAGAATTGGGAAAGTTGTTGGAGCTGAAGCGCTGATTCGATGGAATCAACCTACGAAAGGAATGATTTCACCTATGCGGTTTATTCCGATTGCCGAGGAGACCGGATTAATTGTACCAATCAGTGAATGGGTGCTAAGAACGGTATGTAGACAGAACAGAAAGTGGCAGGAAGCAGGATTGTCACCAATATGTATAGCAGTGAACCTATCTGCTCGCCAATTTCAACAGCCAGGACTCGTAGAAATGATTACACAAATGCTCAAGGAGATTGGAATGGAACAAGAATGGCTTGGACTCGAAATTACAGAAACAATCGCTATGCAAGATCTTGATTATGCGATTGGCATATTAAATAAATTGCAGCAATTAGGTATCCATATTTCTCTTGATGATTTTGGCACAGGCTATTCTTCTTTAAACTATTTGAAACGATTGCCCATCAATACTGTGAAAATTGATAAAGCCTTTGTAAAAGATATTACTATAAATGTTAGTGAGCAAGCAATTGCTGGTGGCTTGATTTCAATGGCACATAACATGGGGCTTGATGTTGTAGCGGAGGGTGTTGAGACAGAAGAACAGTTAGAATTTCTTCAAAAAGAGAATTGTGATAAGGTACAGGGATTTTTGTTCAGCAAACCTATCCCTCCGGAGGAATTTGAACAGTTATTGAGACAGCAGATGGAAATGTAAGAGTTGGTTTCACACGCTATATTAGCTTCAACAAAAACATACTCACTAAACCTACCAATACGGTTAAGAACAAATTCTTAGTTTTGGCTGCAATTAGAAAGCAAGGAATAGAGGCAAATAATGCTTTGTTGTCCAGTCCAAGAGAAATCTTATTATCTAAGAGAAGGATTCCCGGGGCTAATAGGGCTGATAATACTGCTACCGGGATATATTTCAACCATTTTAAGAAAAGAGAGGGCATATTAAATTTTGATAAAATTACAAGGGGCAGCATTCGTGGAATGTAAGTTACGACACTCATTCCGATAATGACGAGAAAAATTTTTGACTCCATATTTCTATAATCACTCCAATCGTTGCAGCCAGTAAAGTGGCAATAATAATATTCCAGTTTCCTCTAACTCCTATGGCGATGGCTAATGACATTCCGCCGGCGCATACAGAAACCAGTAATTCTTTATGATTTTTTATCTGCATAAGCAGTAATCCTATAAACATGGCTGATAGTGCAAAATCTATTCCCCAGCGTGTAGGGTCGGGTATCAAACTGCCGAGGATTCCGCCTAATACAGTGCTGATAATCCAGCTAGCCTGTGAAGTAATATGCACTCCGGCGAAATATTCTGCTGAGGTTTTTTCTGATTTTGCTTGAGTAATGGTTATTGCATATGTTTCATCAGTAATCCCAAAGGAAATCAATGACTGTACAGCAGATGAAATATGCTTAAGGTATGGAGATAAGGACGCACTCATCAGCAAATGACGAAGATTCACCAAAAAGGTCGTGAAGATGATATTTGCCGGACCGATTCCCGATGCAAGCATAGCAGCAGCAATAAACTGGGCTGAACCTGCATAAACAAAAAGAGACATACAAAAGATATTAAAAATTGTCAGACCTTGCTGAACAGCAAGAACCCCAAAGGCAAAGCCGATAGGTAAATAGCCTAAGACAATAGGAGAAGCATTTTTTATTCCTTTAAGAAAATTATTATTCATATTTACCTCCAAAGTAATAGCACATTGTGCTGGTTCAATTATTGTGAAAAGAGTAAGTTTAGAACTTGTTGTCTTCGGAACATCAGTGACTCAAACAATAATGAACCAGCGTAGTACATCAATTTTAAGCAAGAGTATCAGAAAAAAGCTAGTACATTTGTTATATACTAGCTTTTCTAATATGTTAGTTATAAACTGTTAATTATCGGATAAAGTTCCGCATTAAGTCTTCCAATGTATCTCTTCTGCGAATCAGAACAGGATTCCCAACTTCTTGAATCAATACTTCTGCAGGTCTCAGACGATTATTATAGTTTGAAGACATTGCATAGCCGTAAGCACCTGCATCCATGACGCCAAGGATATCATTTTCTTCAATAGCCGGCAGCTTTCTTTCTTTTGCAATGATATCTCCACTTTCACATATATTGCCTACAACATTTACTACTTTTTCTTCTTTTGAATCATCGGCAGCAGCATTATTCTTATATACCTCAATATCATGGTGAGAATCGTACATCACAGGACGTGCTAATACATTAAAACCTAAGTCAGTTCCCACATAGGTTGTATCGTAGTTTTGCTTTACAGTATGCACGGAGCCTAAAAGTGTACAACATTCAGCGGAGATATACCGTCCCGGTTCTATCTTGAATAAGATATTTTTTCCATAATCCTTAGTCCAATCTGATAGCAGCTGACTTAATTTCTCACCAAACTGTTTCAGTTCAAGTCGGGCTTGTCCTTCCTGTTTATGATAGGGTATACCAAATCCGCCGCCCATGTCGATAAATTCTAAGTCGTCAAATTGTGCTCCAATGGAAAGGAGTGATTTTACACCCTCCATATAGGGTTGTCCGTCCATGAAAAGGGAGCCAATATGCTGATTTATTCCTGCTAGTTTTAAATTGTACTTTTTCAGGACATCCTTTACTTCTTGAACATAATTCATATTTACACCAAATTTAGTTTTCTTCCCTGCAGTTACTACTTTTTCATGGTGTCCTGCTCCAACACCAGGGTTGAAGCGTATAGCTACTTTCCCGCCGGCATTAATCTCGCCAAATTGAATAAGTTGGGAAATAGAATCCACACTAACCATGATACCACGGTCTATAGCGTACTTCATTTCCTCTATAGATACGTTATTACTGATATAGAATATTTCTTCCGGTTTAAAACCAGCAGCTTCCAGTACAAATATTTCACCAGGTGACATAGCATCAGCAAGAAGACCTTCCTCACGGATGATTTTTAAAAATTGAAGGTTTGAGTTCGCTTTAGTTGAATAATTCACTTTGAAATTTGGGTAAGACACAAGCTGAGTCATTTCACGGCATCTTTCCCGCAGTATCTTTTCATTATAGACATATAAGGGACTACCATATTCTCTGATAAGTTCCTTGGGTGAAGTTTTTCCATAGAAATTCGTTTGTTGTGTGTAATAATTCATCTTTATACCCCCTGATATTGGTTACACTACGCAATATAGTCATACTAATTAATACTGTTACTATAAAATATATCAATGTATTTGTCAATATATTTGCAAGACGTTTGCAAAACATCTTGCAAAATGAGACCTGGTTTTATTGATTTCATAGGAGGATAGTGATATACTCCTTTTTATATTATATACCTTTTTAAGGTTATCGTAAATGTTAGAAGGGAAGAAGATTATGAACTATCATATATTGGATTTTCATGCGCATATATTTCCTGATCCGGTTGCTGACAAGGCAGTTAAGAATTTAGGTGAATATTATGCAATCTCTATGCCTGGTACAGGCAGGTTGGAGGATTTGCTGCAAAGTGCAGAGAAGGCGGACATTGATAAGCTGGTCATTCATTCAACGGCTACCCGTCCAGGACAGGTAGAAAATATTAACAGTTGGATTGCATCTATAACAAATCCTAAAATTATTGGGTTTGGTACGTTGCATCCTGATTATCCGTATCTTCAGAAGGAATTGGATAGGATTCAAGTACTTGGATTAAAAGGAATTAAACTGCATCCAGAGTTTCAAGGCTTTGCAATTGATGAACCAAGGATGTTTCCGCTTTATGAAGCGGTTGGCAGTAGATTTCCCATTCTTATGCATATGGGAGATGAAAATTCTGAGTTATCAAGACCGGAAAAACTTAAAAATGTTATTAAAAGATTTCCGGATTTAGTTATTGTGGCTGCCCATTTAGGAGGATATGCAAGATGGGATGAAGTAAAAATTCATTTAATGGGACAAAACATCTATATGGATACTTCGAGCTCTCTTTGGCGATTGAGTCCTCAAGAAGCTGTAGAGATTATCAAAGGTCATGGAGTGGATAAGATTTTTTTCGGAACAGATTATCCTATTACTCGTCATGAAGATGAGCTAAAGCGTTTTGCGGAGCTTGATTTAAACGAAGAAGAAAGAGAAAA
>JBFWMP010000110.1:0-9467 GCA_050251575.1 Clostridia bacterium | reverse complement strand
CGATCTGGAATCAATATTGATGTATGCCAGAGCCCGTTCGTATCTCAGGATCAAATATGGAATCTTATTCCAATTTTAAAGAGAATTGGAGATGAAAACATAACAGAAGGAAGTGTTAGTGTTGTTGCAAAAATCATAGCCGAGGATATGTTAAAGTATGTTGTAGACAATAATCACGTAATCTACAATCCATATTATTCAAGACATCTTCACAACTGGACTTACTGCAAGCTTGGGACTTCGTTCAAAGACAGAATTGAAGACAGAGACGCAAACTTCAAAAACACAGTTAAAGTTAAGCGAGGGGCTTATAATTGGTATTTTGCATATGGATTTAGAAAATCATATGAGAATTTCTCAGGAAAAAAGCTTAGCAATCTCAAAAATTTCCTATGGTCTATGATTTATATTCCAATTTTATTCCTGGCTGACGTTGTTTATCATGAGCATATTTGCAAGTGGTTTAAGCTTCCAATAAAACAAAACTCATACTATTCTCTTGCATATACTAGTGGAGTTTGGTATTCTCCATTTTACAAAAATAGGCTGAATAACAAGTTTTTGAAATCACTGGATGAATCTGTTGTTGACGGAAAAGTTGTAAAAGAGCTATTTATGCCACACTTGTTCTTTCTTGTAAACAAAGACTTTGCAAGCACTGAATTTAAGTATAGA
The DNA here is from genome assembly GCA_050251575.1 of Clostridia bacterium. GTDB lineage: Bacteria > Bacillota > Clostridia > SK-Y3 > SK-Y3 > X23. The sequence continues at coordinate 8,792 of JBFWMP010000110.1, read as the reverse complement.
GACAAGGTTATAGCTGGTCTAACAAAGTACTTAGAAGCGCTTCCAGAGTTCACTGGAGAAGGATATTTCTTCAACCAGTCAATAAACATTGCGCTATTCGAGTATCTTGAAATTATGAACAAGGCAAATTAAACATATTGAACATAGGAAATCTAATATTATTTAGATAGGCTTAACAATATTATTATAAATAAATAATGTTAAATGCTTGTTTTATAGTAAATATTTGCTTATATTTGCACAATATTAAAAACAACAAAACGTAAAGGTTATGATTTTAGAAGAAAAAGATTATTATTGGTTCGTAGTTACAGGTCAATACGATAAGCAAGACCTAGACACGATGAAAGTTAAGACTGTAAAAAGTCAAGTTATTGTACGAGCTATTAATTTGGCCGACCTAGAGTCTTCAGCGCTTCCATATTTTGAGCTACTGACAACAAGTCCATCATCAGCAAAAATCACTGGTGTTAAGCAAGTTGAAATTGAAAAAATTCTATTCAACGGACTGACAATTGACAATGGTGAAGTTGGAAATTCAACTGAGATTACTCTTGAAGACCCTGAAACTATGGCTTTATTCAGAACAAAGGTGAATTTTTATGCGCTTGACGAAAAATCAGGTAAGCTTAAAAAAGCTAGCTCGTCAGACTATTGGGTTCCGGCTGTTACGGCTGTTGAATCAAGCGAGATTGTGTCAAAGCACCTTGCTGACTGCACAGTTGACTGGAAGATTGACAGCATATCAATGAGTAAAATTGAATCAATTTTAGTAGATAACGATTACTTAAGGTACATACAGAATGACTTACAAGCCTAAGAATTTTAGTTTAGAAGAGCTCGTTTGCCCTCACGTATTCAAAACACATGGGCAACGAGCTTGGTCTTTCTTTGACGAAAGAATACTTGAGACACTTCAAGCAGTAAGAGAGCTTATTGGTAAGCCAATTACAGTCAACAACTGGAGTAGAGGAGGGCAATTTTCTCAGCGCGGATGCAGGTGCACAGCGTGCCAAATAATTAAAGAGAAATCTGCAGCAAACAAATCATATGTAAGTGCTCATATTTTGTTCAGGGCTTTTGATTTTGATGTTGAAGGTATGACAGCGCAGCAAGTAAGAGACTTCATTGTGGCAAACCAAGACAAGCTTCCGCATCCAATTAGACTTGAAGGTGGAGTCAACTGGGTTCACATTGACACCTATGATTTTGACCAGAATAAAAAAATAGAAATATTTACCGTATGAAGAAAAAAAGAGAAACGTCCGAATTAAAGCAGTTATTCCAGTCAATTCCAGGTTTACTTGGAAAGGAAATAATGGGAGTAAAAGTTTTCAATGCAACGCTATATGTCGAAAGCCTTGAAGGTGAAAAAGAGCTGACTATAGATTCATTCAAAGAGTCTCACTCAGAATTTATTGATGTTATAGCAAGGCAAATAGGTGTAACTAAAGAATCAATTTTAACCACTGATGAGGCTGGAGATGTTTACATGCACATCATGCTTTCAGTTGCATTCCTGGAATATTTTAATGTTGGTTTTAAAGTTTGGTCTAATGCTAGAATGATTGAGCTTATGGTTGATGGAATATCAATGTCAGACAATTTCATAATTGGCAACACAATTAAGCGCTTCGGAGTTGATCAACTAAAAGAAATGCTAGGCCAATGACTACTGAAAATAAAAAAGGACAGAGACTAGACAAGCTGCGCCCCTCAAAAAAAGTTCTTTTGTTTGGAACTAACATGATTTTGGCTGCAATAGTTAAGTCCGTTAAAACAGCAGCTGATATTTTAAGTTCTGGAGGTGGAAAAACTTGCTCTCCTACAAATGTTAGCTTTGCTGCAAATGGAAAGCAAATGACAGCAAATGGATATTATGTAAGATATGAGAATGAAAATGTAGAAGTTGAGCTGTCAGACATAGGAAAGCTAGCTCTTCCAATATATGACAGAATGTGTGGTGAAAAACGTAACTATAACGTTACTTTGAATTATTTAAGAAAGTATAAAATTAAAAATAAAAACGTTTAAAAAGTATGGGTTTAAAAATTGTTAATAAAAGCAATAATTCTCTCCCATCGTATGCTCATGAGGGAGACGCTGGAATGGATATTAGGGCATTCATCAACGAACCGATCACATTGCTTCCAGGGAAAAGAGCGCTAATCGGAACTGGAATACATCTTCAGGTTCCTAGGGGGTTCGAGTGTCAGGTTAGACCTAAAAGCGGAATAGCGCTAAAACATGGAGTAACAGTATTAAATACCCCTGGGTGTGTGGACTGTGGTTTTAGTGGAGAGGTTGGAGTCATACTTATAAACCTTGGAGAAGAACCATATGTAATTGAAAGCGGAGATAAAATAGCTCAGCTAATATTTAATCCTATTGCTGAGGTTAAAGAATTCGATTTGGTAGAAATGCTAGACGAAACAGAACGTGGTGAAGGTGGATTTGGTTCTACTGGTATTAAATAATGTTAAAAGAGAGGCTTTTTAGTCTCTCTTTTTTGCATATATGAATATTATTGCTATATTTGCATTAAAATATTAAATAAAAAAGATTATGAGCGAAAATGAAATTTATGAACTTATTTGCAAATTAAATAACGCATATAGGTCTGGCGAGTCAATTGTTAGCGACTTGGATTACGATGAATTAAGAAACAAATTGTACGAATTGAATCCAAACCATCAGTTATTTAAGGAAATAGAACCATCTCCAACTTCATCTGGAAGAAAAGAGAAGCTTCCAAGACAAATGAAGAGCCTAAATAAGGTCAAGAGCTTCCAGGAATTGAAAAAGTGGGTTGCTTCAATAGGCCTTACTGATTACGATGCTTTAGTTGTGATGCCTAAATACGATGGCATTTCACTACTTGTAGATGAAAAGAATCTTAAAGCATGGACTAGAGGATCTTCTGATAATGAAGGTCAGAAATCTGACAAACACATCAGAAGTATGATTCATGGTAGATTTGGTGAAAGCCAATATACTGGTGGAGAGGCAATTATATCTATAGACAACTGGAATAACCACTTCGCTGGCAAAGTAAACCAAAAATCAGGAGAGATATATAAGACAAGACGTGGGACAGTCGCTGGCATATTTGCGCAAGAAACTCCTCCAGAAGAAATAAAATATGTTAGCTATCTTCAGTATTTAATACCAGATAGGCAGTCAGCAACATATATCGATGATTTGTTTTTGCTTTCAGCTTCATGTTGTCCAGAAATTAATTTTACAGTTCTTTTTGTAAAGGAGCTAAATGAAGACCTGCTTTCCACTTTGTATTCAGAGTGGTCAAATAGATTTGATATTGACGGACTAGTTATAACTGTTGACTCAAAGCACAAACAAATTGAACTTGGTAGGCACCAAGAAACTGGAAATCCTAACTATTCTATAGCATATAAGGCTAATTTTGAGAAGGCATGCAGAACAAAAGTTGTAGCTGTTACATGCAATGTGTCTAAAAATGGATATTTGCGACCAACAGTTCAAATTGAACCAGTTGAAATTAATGGAGCTGTTATTGACAATCCTACTGGAAACAATCTGAGATTTGTAATAAACAACAACATACAGCCAGGATCAGAAGTTGATGTTATATTATCTGGGTCGGTTATACCTAAGATTATAAAGTGCTATGACAAACGTGAATCTGGAAGCTACGTTGCAAATGAATTCGGACAATGCCCGTCATGCGGATCACACACTTCGTGGAATACTACAATGACAGATTTGGTTTGCTCAAATAAAGATTGCAAAGGCATTGGTTTGGCTAAGATTGTATACTTTTTTAAGTCTATGGGCTTTGAAAATTTTTCAGAAGGCTCTATAAGAGTTATTTGTGATCACTACGGAATATACAATTTAGTTAAATTTGTTAAGCTTTTCGATTGGGAATTGCTTAGTGTGCCTGGAATTGGAGAGGAGACAGTTAATTCATACAGGAGGCAAATGAACGAACTTCTATATTCACATCCAGCAAAAATAAGTTTGGCTAAGCTGATGGAGTCAAGCGATTGTTTTGATGGTGTAGGCGAAAAGAAAGCCAATGCGATAATAGAAAATTTGTCTGACCATGAGATGTCAGTCGTGTTCGACCCACAAGTTAGCGTATCTTCCATTCAGTTCTTAGGGAGGATTAAGGGTATTTCTGTAGCAACTATAAACGCTATAGCAGGTGGAATGAGAGAATTCTTACAAATTTCATCTGAATTATGTGTTAATTTTTATGTGAGAGAAGAGAAGCAATCTAGCTCATCTGAGCTATCACATATTTCGGTTTGTTTTACTGGAGTACGTGACTCCGATCTTCAGAAACACATTGAAGACAAAGGAGGAAGAATCGTATCAGGTGTTAGCAAAAACACAACGCATTTGGTAGTGGATGACTTAAACACCTCATCTTCAAAAGCAAAAAAAGCAAAAGAGCTAGATATAAAATTATTAACTATTAAACAAGCAAGAGAATTATGGTATTTTTAACAATTTGGATCATTTACGTGTCTCTATTTTATTTGTTTCTATTCCGCATGGGTTACTGGAAAGCCGAATTCAAGGACAGAAGGATGCACGAGTACACTGTAGCAATTTTAATTTTCAGTGGAGCTGTACTTATTACATTGCTACTTGTTATTTTTGAGAAGCTTTTTACATTGATTAGAAATGGAAGCGAGTACCTATCGGATAAAATGGATGAATTTAGCGAGTTTCTCTCAGGTTATTACAGGAAACTTGATGAATACATCATATCAAAAGTTAAATAAAATTAAAGTGGCGATTTTTATCGCTCCTTTTTTTGTTTTTCCAAATTTTTGTATTATGTTTGCATTGTAATTAAAAGTGAAACTAAAAAATACAATAATATGGGACTTAAAGGAGTGTTAACAACAAGTGACTACGTAAGATTTGATGAATTTCAAAACCTGGTAAATGCGCTAATCAATGACAAGAATTATAAGTGGGCTATGTACATGTCGCTTTCTTTCAGTACTGGGTTAAGAATCTCTGACGTTCTTACAATCAAGTGGTCAGACATATTAGACAAAGCGTCTTTAATCAAAGAGGAGGAGAAGACTGGTAAAATTCGTAATATCAGATTCTCAGAAGAAACGATCAAGAAGTTTAAGTTTTTGTACAACAAGCTAGGAAAACCCAAAACAGATTTATTTGTAATGTCAAATAAGAGTGGTGAAGCCATGTCTGAGCAATACATAAACAGAGTTCTAAAACAGATAAAAGATCGCTACAATCTCAACGTAGATAACTTTTCCACGCACTCTATCCGTAAGACATTTGCCAGAACAATATGGGAGAAAAATAATAAGTCAGAGGAATCTTTAGTTTTGCTTATGGAGATCCTGAATCACTCGTCAATGGCTATAACAAGAAGGTACCTAGGAATAACTGGAGACGAGATTGCAAACATATACCATTCGATCGTTTTCTAAAACAAAAAGCCCAACAACTTAAATAGCTGCTGGGCTTTATTTGTAGTGCATCTAATTTTACAAAAGAGTCATACGATAGAAACCAACGTGGAACATATTTTCTTGTATAAAAAGGCATCTCAAACTCAAGAACGTCTTGAGTTATAAATTCGATTACTTCTTTATGTTGAATGCCATTATCGTCTACAAAAACAATTGTCATATTAATCACCTTATTCCATTGTCCAATTTCTTCTCTAGATAAGCATGGAAGACGCATTATGGCTTTATCTATTTCATTCTGTATATACTTCTTCATCTTATATTTCTTCAAGCTCTTTCAGTGAATCTGGATGAAGTTTCCACTTAGTGTCGTATATAACTTTAAATGATGGCCTTGATATTCTTTTTGTAATTGTGTTTACAAAAAATACTCTATGGCTAATAAGCGAAGTTCGATCATTACCTTCCCAATATATTACATATCCATCTAATTCATGAATAACTACTTCTCCAAGAATATTTTTCCCGCTTGGAAATGAGTCGATCAATTTGTCGACTTGTTCTTGTATGTCTTTCCTCATTTAACTATATCAATTAAAAATTTCAAAAAACCAATACGTATTTGCTTGTCTTTTGGAAACCAAAATCCATCTGGCTCGCCAAGTTCAGCAACCTCATCAAACATCATAGCATACCTATAGCTAAATTCTGGAAGTATGCGCCTCCTAAATTCCCTGTAGTCGAACGAACAAGCGTCAACCATTAAACACCTGCAAAAATAATTTTCTATTGACTGGTGGACAGCTTCGCACATTCCAGGAACAATTTCTGGATAATTGCTTTCAATTATTTCTAGCGCCTCTGAAACAATCTCCTTCTTGTAACCGTTTGTTAGAGTTATAATGTTTAAACTCCTAAAACATTTGCATGGATCATCAATAATAGACAAAGATGCTGTCCTACTCCCACCAAAATGGAAGTAGTCAACATCAATATAAATATCGTTAAATTCCATTCGTCTCAATTACTATGTCAATCGCAACTGATAAGCCAGCCAATAGAGCTTCCTCATATGTATACTTGTTGCACACCGATTCGCGAAATGCAAATCCAATGCAATTGTATACTGAGAAGTTGTAGTACATCCCATTTTTATTAACTATTACATCAACTCCTTTTACATCCATTAGCCATGCGCTCAAAACTGAAGCTGTTGGAGCTTCTACAAATCCGCTATTGTCTGTGTTATATACAACCATACTCATATTACAGAAAGAAGATTTTGCATCCTCAGCGTTGTAAATATAAGCATATTTAGACCCATTTGAAAATCCAGCTTCTTTAGCTTTCATTGCTAATTCAAATTCAACAATTTCATCCTCAATTTTATAGTTCATTTTATTTTCTATTTTATTTTTTGAAAGATCAATATCCAATTCGCTTATTTTTCTTTAATCATTTCAAGAGAAAGTTTAAGCTCTCTTGCCTGTCTTCCAAAATCTATTTTATCAGCAATTTGAAGCCAGGTAGAAAGAGCCATATTCATCGTAAGCAATAACGTGCCATCAGTGCACATATTATTCGTTTGAGATTACAATATTTCCCATAAACAACTCCCAAATAGATTCGTTTCTGTAGTTTTCCCACCTATCAGAATAAGCTCCAACAAAATAGTCTTCGTCTCCTATAACGACTGTTCCAGCGTTAGTTCCAATGAACAGCACGACAAGAGAGCTGCTTGTTGACTTCATTAAAATTGGAAGGCTTTTTTCTGGAGAAAGTGTGATGTCGGTTGTTTTTATTGCCATAATTATTTTTCGTTAATTAATTTATACATCAATACTTTTGTTTCGTCTGAAATCTGAGAAGCTATAAACTCCAACTCTAAAAGCTGAGAGTACGTTAAGTCTAGATTCTTTAGCTCATTTTTAATCAAAGATAGCTTTGAGCATATGTCTGAGAAATTTGACGCTTCCATATCACTTTTTAGATTTAAGGCGTTCTTTTAATAGTTCAACTTGTTTATCTGAAAGCTTAACTTCAAATATTTCTTCTCCATTTCCGCCAGACACACCAAATGTCCTACATCTGTCTCGTTCGCATTTGTTTAGTACGTAAAATTCAAATAAGCCAAGAAGCTCATTCTCGTCTATTACGCGCCTATCTTGGCTCATAACTGTTCTAGACTTTGTGTTCTTTGCTAAATAAACACTTCCAAACGCTCCTGTATGGAATGAATAATCTTTTGCTGCCATAGTTTTGTTTTATTAATAATTTAAATATTTCCACTTAGTGTCTGTAATTTTGTAATATATCCCAGAATCAGATAGCCACATTTTATAACTGTCTGAGAATTCCTGTAGAACGCATATTTCAAATAATTTTTTGTCATATGGATCAAATTTAACAAGCACCCTGGTAAATTTTTCTGGAAGATCTACTTCAGATTCAATTAGCTCGTTTGCAAATTCAAACCCAGCCTTAAAGCCATTTCCAAAGTAAGCGTTGCTTCCGAATTGTAAATAGGCATCATCAAGCGCCTGTTCAAATGTTTTCATGTTTTCTATATTTCTAAAATTTCTATAACAAGCCTAATCATTAAAATAGCTCCAAAAATCAAGGCAAACCATATAGCCCAATCGTATTCACCACTTACATTCTTTGACTCGTATACTTTGAGGTTTGTGTATTTATCGTAAACTGAAATATTTTTATCTTTGTCAACGATAACTTTATATGTAGCAGTATCTTGCTTAGCTAAAGTCATTTCAGCTACAGTTGTTTTACTTGGGTCTGCGTCAATAGTTTTATTCCCTATGCAAGATAAAAAACAAATAGCTGAAATTAGTATTATAATTATTCTTTTCATTTTTTTACTGTATATTAATTCAATTCAATCAATCTCCAATGCGTGATCATTAAATGCTTCTTGATGAAGTGCATTAACCTTTCTTCCGTATAGAATGTTCCACTCCAATAACATTCTTTTCCAAACATATTATACTTGCATGTGACAGGAACGCCAAGAGGAGGAAGTTCTTTTTCAACCGATGTCCACCTTTGAGCAAATTCGGCACCTGCCTTAAAAGCAGATTCCGTTTCAATTGTGTAGTCGTTATCTTCTAAACTTTCAGCGTATTCAACCGCTGCTTGTTCTGCTGTTTTCATCTCACTTTGTTTTTAAATAGTTATTTTCTATAACCCAAATAAGCATATTATAAGCAGCTTCTAATGGATTCCTGCCTTTTTTAAGAATATCATCCTCTAAATTCATATTTTCGTATATAAAATAATATATGCTTATTGATCTATATATTCTTAGATAGTTATTATTAAATGTATACGGCAACA
>JBFWMP010000109.1:0-9535 GCA_050251575.1 Clostridia bacterium | reverse complement strand
TAGAAGCCTTATGGCAAAAGGCATTTTTATATGTTAAAATGTTGCTAAATAATCACCTGCAGAAAAAGGAATAATTTTCTTTGTGTCGAATTTACTTAGATAGCAATAAATGTATGACATAAGAGGGGGACATCATATTGTATCTTGGGACAAGCAAAAAAGTTTTGCAGGATATGAAACTTTTTGAAGAGCAACTCCATCCTATATATAAAGGTTTATATAGTTACATTTATAGTATAGTACGAAATCCTGTATTGGCAGAAGATATATTGCAAAACACACTAGAGAAAGCCTATAAATCAATATCCACACTGCAGCAGCAAAAAAAGTTCAAGTCTTGGATTTTTACAATTGCAAAAAATGAGGCGATGACTTTGGTGCAGAAATATCGCCGTGAATTCTTAGTAGACGCACCTCAGCAAGACATTTTAATGAATGAGGAGCAATTGCTTCCTGAACAGCTTGTATTAAATAAAGAGATTAGAAGCGTAATTATTGAGATTATTAATAGCTTAAAACCCGAGTTTAGAGATATTTTAATATTGCGCTATTATGCTGAATTATCTTTAGATGAAATATCAAAAGTGTTGAATATTAAAATTAATACTGTTAAGACAAGACATATGCGGGCAAAGCAAAAAATCATCAATGAACTCAAGAACAAGGAATTATTTAAGGATCACAAATATATTCTGGCTGAAGGAGGGAAGATTGATGCATAAGGATAAGATGGATAGTATACTAAAGGAAGTTTTTGAAAACGAATGGTATCAGATAGAAGATTTAAAGAGCATCGATATTCCTGAAATGCATCATATAATTGGAAATTTCGAAAAAAATATACTGAACAGTTCTAAATCAGCAGGAAGAAACTCCAGGCTTGGCAAACGAATGCTTTCAAAAGGCTTAAAAGCTGTTTTAATTGCTGCATGCATTTTGATTTGTTCATTTACATTTTCGATTATAGAAGAATTCCCCCAGGCAAAGGCATGGAAATTTCGTTTAGTCACCACATTATTTGAAATAAAAGATGGTTTTATTAGTATCCAACAAAGCAGTGCAGATCCTAACGCAGTGTCTAATGGAAATATACCTTCGCCACCGCCGTCGGAAGGGCAAGAATTGCCTGAACATGTGAAGCTTCCCGATAATGAAATTGGAACACAACAAGAAATAAAGCCTATTATAAAACTACTGACCATAGAACAAGCTGAAAAGGAGATCCCTTTTGCTTTACTGGTTCCGCAATATGTACCGGAAGGTTTTACATTTATGGAAGTAAAGAGTCAGCAACATCTTACTAGCTACATTATTGAACAGAGATATAGAAATAATCAAGACCAAATGATTAGAATCATTCAGCATCCTAATGTTGAACAGTTTGGTTCGGGGATGATGACAAGGGATGAAGTCAAAAGGATTTTGATAATGGGGGAAGAGGCCATCTTAACCACCAATGGTATCGATCATAATATGGTATCATGGTATAAGGACAAATGTATCTATCGAATTATCGGTGAGACTTCGGAAGAAGAATTCATGAAGATGCTGAACAGTTTGGAGTTAAATGAAGAAGGCAAGTAGTTTTTTTTATAATGTATCGTATTAATAGAATAATGCGATATTATCTGTTGTGAGAATATAGGGGAGACCAACATAATAGATAAAACGGACGAGCAAAGCTCGCCCCTACAATTTTTTATCATCCTGAGTGCCAGTGAAGGATATAAAGATTTAAAAATGACATATAACACATAGTAGGGCCGTATGGATATACGGCCGAAAATATAGAACAGCGGACGTATGGCCATACGTCCCTACGACAACACCGAATATTGGAAATCCATTTTGTTCCAATATTCATTGAATTACCCCTTTTAAATTTTACATTTAGAAATTAAATATATCAAAAATAAGTATTATAAGAAACATAGGCATTAAGCCTTTTTTTTTTGCATAAATTTAATATGACGTGATTTACCTAATTTTATTAATACCCGAAAGGGGGAAACTCAGTGAAAAGAAGAAAGAATCGAAATTTCAATAAAGAGGTAAAAGAAAAAAAGGATATCAAGGAAAAAATGAGCGATATATTAGAGCTTCCGCAGGAAATTCTATTGGATATCCCAAAGCTTGTTTTTATTGGCAATAAAACATTGACCATTGAAAACTATAAAGGAATTATTGAATATAGTGAAAGGTTAATTAGAATCAATACCACTTCACATATGCTCAAAGTGACAGGGAATATGCTTGAAATCAAAACGATTACTGCAGAAGAGGTTCTTATTATGGGAGATATATTAGCACTTGAATTCATAGCTTAGGAGTGAAAATATGCTGCTGGTGAATTTATTTAATTATTTGAAAGGTTATGTGACTATCAAGGTAGAGGGATACTTTATTGAAAAATTCATAAATATTTGTACAAGAAGGCAAATATATTTATGGGATATAAAAAAGGTTAACAGTTGTACAGTTAAAATGAAAGTGAGCATTCGTGGATTTAAAGCCTTAAGACCTATCGCGCACAAAACCAAATGCAAGGTAGAAATTTTAAGTAAAAAAGGTACTCCCTTTATCATGCATAGATATAGAAAAAGAAAAACCTTTGCGTTAGGGGTTTTATTATTTTGTGTTTTATTATGGTATTTGACATCTTTCATATGGACTATAGAAATAACTTGTAGTGATACCCTTAATAAAGATGAGATTATAGCATATTTGGAACAAAGTGGTCTTAAGGTTGGTTCTTTTAAGATAGGATTAGATACAGAAATTACTGAAAATCACATGATGCTCCGGATGAATCAGCTTTCATGGATTGGAATAGATATCAAAGGAACTAAAGCAGTGATTGATATTAAAGAACGTAAAATGCCTCCTAAAATTGTTGAGAAGCATATACCCTGTAATACGATTGCAGTAAAAGATGGGGTTATTAAAAGCATGATTGTAAAAAGCGGTCAGCCAATGGTAAAGATAGGAGATACGGTAACCAAAGGCCAACTGCTGGTTAGTGGTGTGTTAGACAGTAAAGTTCAGGGAATAAGATATACGCATTCTGTGGCTTCAATAAAGGCTAGAACGTGGTATGAACAATCTGCTGAAGTATCTCTAAAAAAATTGAAAAGAATAAAGACAGGTGATAAGATAGTAAAAAATTCGCTGAAGATTTTAGATAAACAAATAAATTTATATCTAAATGGTAGTATTCCTTATACGGAGTATGATAAAATTACTAATAGAAATGAGTTAACCTTAGGGAAGGATTATATCCTTCCTCTAGCATATGAAAGCAATGTATATGAAGAGGTTCTTATTGAACAAGAAGAAATCAGCCTGGAGGATGCTGTCTCACAAGCAGTTGAATCAATGAATGAAGAATTAAGATTGATTCTTGCTGAAGGAGCTGAAGTTGTAGATCAGCAGTCAGAATATATATATATTGATGAGCATAATGTTTTTGTTAAATTACTTGTAGAAGCAGTTGAAGAAATAGGTATTCAGGAAGAAATAATAAAAGATGATAGGCAAATAGATACAAAGGAAGAAGTAAATAAGAGCTAGGAGGAATGGCTTTGGGGAATATAATCGAAAAGACTCTCGAAGTGGATAGGATGGAACAAATTATTAATGTGTTTGGGAGTTTTGATGAGAATGTAAAAATTATTGAAGATAAGTTTGATGTCAAAATATTAAACCGTGGAAATGAATTGAAGATTATAGGGGAAGAAGATAAGGCAGGAAATGCGATTAAAGTACTTGGCGGATTATTGAATCTTTCAGCCAGAGGAGAAGCAATTAAGGAACAAAATGTAAGATATATTATTTCATTGGTAGACGAAGGCCAAGAAGATAAGATTAACACATTGGGGGAAGACTGTATTTGTCTGACTGCGCGTGGCAAGCCAATTAAATCTAAAACCCTTGGACAAAAAAGATATATTGAAGCGATTAAGAAGAATGTGATAGTTTTTGGGGTAGGTCCTGCCGGAACTGGTAAAACCTATCTTGCAGTTGCGATGGCAGTTACTGCTTTCAGAAATAAGGAGGTAAACAAAATCATTCTTACCAGACCTGCAGTAGAGGCAGGTGAAAAATTGGGATTTCTGCCGGGCGATTTACAAAATAAGGTTGATCCATATTTAAGACCGCTTTATGATGCATTATATGATATGCTTGGAGTGGAAACATATCAAAAATACCTCGAAAGAGGGATGATAGAAATTGCACCATTAGCCTATATGAGAGGACGAACATTAGATGATGCCTATATTATCCTTGACGAGGCTCAGAATACGACGCCGGAGCAAATGAAGATGTTTCTCACAAGGATCGGATTCGGATCAAAGGCAATCATCACAGGTGATATTACTCAAATTGACTTACCGATGGGAAAGCGATCGGGCTTAAAGGAAGCAATTAAAATTTTGAAAAATATTGAAGGATTAGAGTTTGTTTTTCTTACAGAAAAAGATGTTGTCCGACATCCGCTAGTGCAAAAAATTATTAAGGCATATGAAAAGTTTGATGAGGGAATTGAAAAACAAGAAAGATAGAAAAATCAAATGATAATGGGGGGCAATGCTGTGCTGTTAAAAAGATTTGGTTTGAAATCAAATTTCAAACTGCTAGATTCACGGCTGTTGCACAAAATATTGATTATGGCTGTCTGCTTTGTCATTGTACTTTTTATCATTATCAGCGGGGCAGCTCCGGAAAAATATGATTTAGAGGTAAACGGGATTAGTCCGGTAGATATTTTTGCGCCTAGAGATATTGTGGACAAGCTCACTACCCAAAGATTAAGGATTGAAGCAGAAAGTAGGGTAGAACCATATTTTGAGCTTGATGATAAAATTACTAATCGTTCACGGAACAGAATCTATGAATTTTTATCTGATGTCCATCTCGTAAGAGGAATGGTGAATCTGACACAAGAAATAAAGGTGAAAAAGTTAAATGAAATGTCAATGCTTCAACTGGATGAAAAAAAGCTTTTAACATTTATACAAATGAGTGATAGTGAAGTTGCACAGCTGCAGATTACTTTGCAGAATATTCATACACAGGTGATGGATAAAGGTGTTACAGCGCAATCTATTCAAGAAGCACTCAGTTATGGAAAAGAGATTCTGCAAAAGATTGAAATTAACCAGAAACTTAAAGATTTATCTTATGACATTATTGCAGAGGTTATTGAGCCAAACAAGTTTGTTAATATTCAGAAGACAGATTTGGCTAAAGAGTCTGCGCGTAATAGTATCGAGGAAAAGCAATATAAAAAGGGTGAAAAAATAGTTGGCAAAGGCGAAAAAATCATGCCGGAGCATATACAGGTTCTGGAAGATTTAGGACTCATAGAAAAGCAGGAAATAATTGATTACAAGTACGTTGGGGGAATTATATTTATTGTAGCGTTATCCTTCTTGACGATAAGTGCGTATTTATATTACTTTAAACCTGCAATGGTTGATGACCGCAGTAATTTAATCCTATTAGGATTAATATTTATTTTGATTCTGCTTATTCCTTTCAGCTTCAGGCAGATACCTCATTATGTGATTCCGGTTTCAGCTGCTGCAATGTTAATTGCAATTCTTCTGGATACCAAACTGGCGATTCTTATTAATTTTATTTTAAGTATTTTTATAGGGCTGCTTATAAAAGGGGATACTAATTTTATATATATATCCTTATTTAGCGGAACTATTGCTGCACTTGCCGTAACTAAGACATATCAAAGGAATAAGTTGGTTATTGCCGGAATAATAACCAGTATTGTAAATGCATTACTGATTATCAGTTTTGGATTACTTGGCACAAATGAATTGAATATTATTCTTATAGATAGCTTTTATGGTATTTTAAATGGACTTGTATCTATTGTTATCGCAATAGGCACTCTGCCATTTTGGGAAGCAACTTTTAATATCATAACACCATTAAAGCTGTTAGAGTTATCTAATCCAAATCAGCCTTTATTAAAAAGACTACTAATGGAAGCACCAGGAACGTATCACCATAGTTTGATGGTAGGAAACTTGGCAGAGGCTGCTGCTGAAGCAATTGGAGGGAATGCGTTATTAGCTAGAGTTGGCGCATATTATCATGATATTGGGAAACTAAAAAGACCTTACTTTTTCAAAGAAAACCAATTTGACGATAATCCTCATGATAGAATGGCTCCTAATCTTAGTACATTTGTTATTACTTCTCATACGAAAGATGGCGAGGAAATAGCAAAAGAAAATAAAATACCGTTATTTATCCGTGATATTATTAAACAGCATCATGGTACAACAATGACAGCATATTTTTACCATAAGGCTCAAAACGATGATGTTCGTAAAACTGTAAAACCAGAAGATTTTAGGTATGATGGACCAAAGCCGCAGACTATAGAAGCTGCAGTAGTAATGCTTGCTGATAGCGTTGAGGCAGCAATCCGTTCATTATCCGAAAGAACAGAAGGTAAAATTGAGGGAATGGTAAGGAAAATTATTAAAGATAAATTAGATGATGGTCAACTGGATATGTGTGATTTGACACTAAAGGATTTAGATACTGTGGCAAAAACATTCGTAAGAGTATTAGGTGGATTTTTTCACGAAAGAATTGAATATCCGGAGATAAAGATGAAAAACAATGGAATTGTTATTAGTGAAGCAGAAGGGGATTGTCAGGAGATGATAAGCGTTGAACAACATAGAGATACTCATCGAGAATAATCAAGAACTTATTGTGATAGATCGTAATTTAGAAAGTCTTATTTCAAAAAGCATTAAGACGGTGCTTGAATTTGAAGAATTTAAAAAGGACGTAGAAGTGAGTGTCACTCTTGTAAATAATGAGCAAATTAAAGAAATCAATAAACAATATAGAGCAAAGAATTCAGTGACAGATGTACTATCATTTCCTATGTTGAATTTTGATAACAATGGGAACGTGGTGGAAGAATATACCGCAGGCGACTATAATTTGGATGATAAGCTGCTTGTTTTGGGTGATATTGTATTATCTCTTGAGAGGGCGGCAGAACAGGCTGAAGAGTATGGTCACTCCTTCGAACGGGAGATTGGATTTCTGACAGTTCATTCTATGTTCCATTTGCTTGGATATGACCATGCGGAGGAGTCTGATGCACAGGAAATGAGGGATAAGGAAGAACAAGTACTGCATGAATTAAGCTTAACAAGAGAATAATTATGGGGGTCTGTGATGAGCAGCAGAAATATATTTGACAGCTTTAATAATGCTATTAATGGGATTATATATGGCATCAAAACAGAAAGAAATCTGAAGATCCATTGTGTAGCAGCATTAGGGGTATTATTACTCAGCCTCTTCTATGATTTTAGCCGTTTAGAATTATTGATTCTAGTAGTTACCATAATGCTTGTATTTGTAGCAGAATTAATGAATACTGCAATAGAAAAAGTGGTAGATATGCTTGTAGATACCTACCATCCACTTGCCAAGATAGCGAAAGATACAGCTGCTGGAGCAGTATTAATTGCAGCAGTAAATGCGCTTGTAGTAGCATATATATTGTTTTTTAGCAAACCACGGCTTATAAATTCACTTGTGAATTTATTTGATAAAGTCAGGCAGACCCCTTTGCACATTGGTTTTATTTCATTGTTGATTGTGCTGATACTGACTTTTTTAATTAAAGGATTTTATGATTCAGGGACTCCGTTAAAAGGTGGGATTGTGAGTGGACATTCTGCTTTAGCCTTTTCCATTACCACGACAGTATGTTTTATTACCAGGAGTCCGATAATTATTACTTTATCACTGCTGCTAAGCTTAATGGTTGCGCAAAGCAGAATAGAGAGTAAAATTCATAGTACTATACAAGTTGTAGTAGGAGCGTTGTTAGGTACCGTAGTTACATTATTTTTATTTAGTTTATCAAATATCGCATAGTGAAGGATCTAGGTTTTACATTTCAAGTTCAAGATTCTTCACTTGCGTTCAGAATGACAGAATATGCGGAATGGTTATGAACCATTCCCTACAATAACCGTGTTACAATAAATAAGCATCATCTTTACATATTTGATTATCCGATGGATGACATATGCACCATATGTAGGGTCGTATGGATATACGACTGAAAATAGGCAACAGCGGACGTATATCCATACGTCCCTACGACAATGGAGAATAGTGCAGGGGCGACATGTGGTTGTCCGTGATTATATGGAATATTATATCGAAGGAGCGTGAAATAATGAATGAAAAAGAATTACTGAAATTAGCTTCTGAAGCAAGAAAAAATTCATATTCGCCATACTCTAAATTCAGGGTAGGTGCGGCACTGCTTACGAAAAGCGGGAAAATTTATACCGGATGTAATATTGAAAATGCTACCTATGGTGCTACATGCTGCGCAGAAAGAACTGCAATCTATAAAGCAATTTCAGAGGGGGAAAAAGAATTTGAAGCAATTGCGGTTCAGGGAGACAACGATGGACTAACTTTTCCATGTGGTATTTGCCGGCAAGTGATGTCAGAATTTTCTCCTAATATCCAAATAGTTTTAGGAGACAACGATGGAAATATAAAAAGATTTGAATTAGAACAACTACTTCCTCATGCATTTTATAAACAGGATTCTTAGGCTGTGGTGAGGGCGGTAGCTCTCGGCATAGCCTAAGAAACTGTTATTCAGTGGACAAGGAAGATTTGAAATTTTAAGGAGTGCATAATAAAGTGACCGAAAAAAAATTTAAATCAGGATTTGTTTCAATTATTGGAAGACCTAATGTGGGAAAATCAACTTTGCTAAATCAGATGGTTGGTGAAAAAATTGCGATCATGTCTGATAAACCTCAGACAACAAGAAATAAGGTACTTGCAATTTTATCTACGGAGGATTGTCAGGTTGTTTTTATGGATACACCAGGCATCCACAAGCCTAAAAATAAGCTAGGTGAATACATGGTCAGGACAGCAACAGACACGATGAATGAAGTCGATGTAATCTTGCTGGTAGTAGAAGCAGATAAAAGTGTAGGGTCAGGAGAATTAAAAATCATTGAAGATCTTCGCAATATTGATACTCCAATAATATTAGTCATCAATAAAATTGACTTAGTAAAAAAGGACTTAGTATTGCCTTTAATTGAGAAGTATGGCAAACTTTATGATTTCCATGCAATTATTCCGGTTTCTGCATTGAATAATGATGGAATCAACATTATTATAGAAGACATAAAAAAGATTATTCCTCAAGGACCCCAATACTATCCTGAGGATATGATTACTGACCAACCTGAAAAACAAATTGCTGCAGAAATTATCAGGGAAAAGATCTTGCAGCTTCTTCAAAAAGAAGTACCGCATGGGGTGGCAGTTGAAGTAGTATCTATGAAAAACGGAGGCAATAAAAATGTACTAGAAGTTAGTGCCAATATATACTGTGAGAAAGATTCACATAAAGGGATAATTATAGGTAATAAAGGGGAAACATTGAAAAAGATTGGAAGCTTAGCAAGAATAGATATTGAGAACTTGCTAAGTT
>JBFWMP010000108.1:0-9583 GCA_050251575.1 Clostridia bacterium | reverse complement strand
AGTAACTGCATTTGACAAAAAAACACGTGAACAACTGGGGGGAAT
The DNA here is from genome assembly GCA_050251575.1 of Clostridia bacterium. Classification (GTDB taxonomy): domain Bacteria; phylum Bacillota; class Clostridia; order SK-Y3; family SK-Y3; genus X23. Next base: position 9,538 of record JBFWMP010000108.1, on the reverse strand, counting down.
ATATGATGATTTGGAAGACCTAGGGGTAAGATTTTCATTAGGTGAAAATTATCTTGAACATATTGAACAGGAGATTATATTCAAGACTCCCGGTATGAGATATGATATTCCGGAACTGGCTGCAGCAAAACAGAGGGGGAGTATCATTACCTCAGAGATGGAAGTATTTTTTGATTTGTGCCCTGCTCCTATTATTGCCGTTACGGGTAGTGACGGTAAGACCACCACCACCACACTAATCCATAAAATTCTCGTACAGGAGGGGCATACCTGTTGGTTGGGAGGCAATATCGGTACTCCGCTGTTAAGTCAAATAGAAAACATAGAAGAAAACCACAAGGTGGTTTTAGAGCTCAGCAGCTTTCAGCTCCATACCATGAAATCAAGCCCTACAGTTGCAGTAGTCACAAATATTACGCCTAATCACCTTGATATACATAAATCAATGGAAGAATACATTGCTGCAAAGAAAAATATTTTTTTACATCAATTAAAAACAGGAAAGCTTATTATTAATTTTGACAATGATATCACAAAGGAATTTGAAAAAGAAGCTCCGGGAACCGTTATTATGTTTAGCAGAAAGAATCAAATTCCAAGAGGAGTATTTATTTCAGATAATTCAATTTATGCTGATTTAGATGGAAGCACCCAGAAAATTATGGATGTAACGGATATTATTCTACCCGGAACACATAATGTAGAAAACTATATGGCAGCGATTGGTGCAGTTTTAGGACTAGCTAGTGCTGAAAGCATACGAAAAGTAGCGACCGGCTTTACGGGTGTCGAACACCGTATAGAGTTTGTGAGAGAATTAAATGGCATCAAATTCTATAATAGCTCCATTGACAGCAGTCCCAATCGAACTATGGCCACACTGGCTACATTTAATCAAAAGGTGATTCTCATTGCAGGCGGTAAGGATAAAAATATTCCTTATGATGCTATAGGAAAAGCACTGGTAGGCAAGGTCAAGCACTTATTATTGATTGGACCGACAGGTGTGAAAATTCAAGAATCTCTTGAAAATGAAATAAAAATGACCGGTAGGGGTAAAGAGATTCCGGTTTTTGAATGCAGCACCTATGAGGAGGTTGTCCGGACAGCATATTCAAACGCTGCGGCTGGAGATATTATATTATTATCACCGGCAAGCACGAGCTTTGATATGTTTAAGAATTTCGAAGAAAGAGGAAACGTATATAAAGAAATAGTAAAAGGACTGTAGATTTTCTACAGTCCTTTTGTTTGGTGGAGGGAGATGGATTCGAACCATCGAAGTCACTGACAACAGATTTACAGTCTGCCCCCTTTGGCCACTCGGGAACCCCTCCTAATAGTGGAGCTGGTGGACGGAATTGAACCCCCGACCTATTGATTACAAGTCAATTGCTCTACCTGCTGAGCTACACCAGCGTATTTAATTAATATGGTGCCTCCGGGCGGAATCGAACCACCGACACGGGGATTTTCAGTCCCCTGCTCTACCGACTGAGCTACAGAGGCATATGCCAACTTTTTGAAATAATCGCCTATTGAAGCGACGAATTATAGTATACGATAATCCGTCGCTTCTGTCAATAGAAAATAAATAGCAATTTGAGGAAATTGATATTTTAGATTATAACGAGGCTACCGCTTTGTTGAAACGGTGTGTTGTAATTGCTTGCGCAATTACTTCCGTTATTATAATATAAACTGTGTAATTATCAATACTATATCAAATAATAATCAATAGGTTATGAAACCACATCAGGTTGCTCTGAGCCTCGGGCTCCGAGCTCCAAGCTATAAGAGAGGTGACAGTATGAATACACAAGATTTATTAAAATCATTAAGCAGTGCTGTAGGTGTATCAGGACATGAATACATATATTCGTCCCAAATTAAAAAGGCTTTTGAAGATTATTGCGATTCTGTCAGTCAGGATAGTATGGGAAATGTGATTGGAGTCATCAAATCTAAAAAAGAAAATCCGTACAAGTTGATGCTGGCTGCACATATGGATGAAATCGGCTTAATGGTAAAAGAGATTGATGAGAAAGGATTCATTCATTTTACAAATATCGGAGGAGTAGATCATCGGATCTTGCTTAGTCAGGAAGTCGTAGTACATGGTAAAGAAGATCTTTTTGGAGTAATTGGAGCCAAGCCTCCACACTTACAAGCTCTTGAAGAAACTAAAAAAGCTGTGAAGATGGAGGATATGGCAATAGATGTAGGCCTTTCTGCTGAGAAACTTAGAGAAATAGTAAATATTGGAGATACCATTACCTTTCATGCTGCACCTATTGCGCTGTTAAATAACTATTTTTGTGGAAAATCCTTGGATGATAGAGCAGGAATTATTGTAATCATCGAATGTCTTAAGGAATTACAGACAATGAAAACAGATGTTGAAATATATGCTGTGGCAACAGTACAAGAGGAAGTAGGAACCAGGGGCGCAGTAGTAAGCTCATATCATATTAATGCGGACATAGGAATAGCCATCGATGTCTGCCACGGTGAAACACCTGATGCAGCAAAAGATGAAACCTTTCCAACTGGGAAAGGGCCTGTAATAACGATTGGTTCAAATATTCATCCAAAGCTTTCAAAGAAACTTATGGATACTGCAAAAGAATATAATATTCCGTACCAGATAGATGTAGAACCTGGAAACACAGGTACAGATGCATGGGCAATACAGGTTACCCGTTCAGGTATACCAACGCTGCTTTTGTCCTTCCCGCTTAGATATATGCATACCACCGTTGAAACTATCAATTTCAATGATATTATAAATACAGGAAAACTTCTTGCATTTTTTATCAAGAAACTGGAAGGGGAACTGGAGGAACTATTATGCTATTAAAGAAATTAACTGAAGCGCATGGACTTTCCGGAAATGAAAATGAAGTAAGAGAAATAGTTTTGAATGAAATACGGGGATATTGTGATGATATTACGGTTGATCGTATGGGCAATGTCATTGCATATAAAAAAGGCAAGGATGATAACCATAAAAAAATTATGTTATCTGCCCATATGGATGAGGTAGGACTGATTGTTACCGGAATCACTGATGCCGGATTTATAAAATTTAAAACCGTTGGAGGGATAGACGCCAGGATTCTGCTTTCTAAAAAGGTTGTCATTGGTAAAGATAAGATACCCGGTATTATCGGCTTGAAAGCAATCCATCTTCAAGACCCTGAAGAAAGAAAACAGGCAGTAAAGCTTAAAAATATGTACATTGATATCGGTGCAAGAAATAAAGAGGACGTGGAAAAAAGAGTATCATTAGGGGATTATATTGCTTTTGACAGCAAGTATGTACATTTTGGTGATAACCTTGTGAAAGCGAAGGCTTTGGATGACCGTGTGGGCTGTGCAATCCTCATTGAAATGCTGAAGAGCGAATATTCATACGACTTGTATGCATGCTTTACGGTACAGGAAGAAGTCGGACTAAGAGGTGCAGGTGTTGCAGCATATACCGTTAATCCGAATCTCGCGTTGGTGGTTGAAGGCACCACCTGCTCAGACGTACCCGGGGCGGAGGAACACGAATATGCTACCAAATTGGGCGATGGTCCTGCGGTATCCATTTTAGACAGAACCTCTTATTCCGATAAATCTCTTGCAAGGATGCTCTATAATACAGCAAAAGAGAATGGATTAAAAATACAATATAAGAGAACCACTTTTGGCGGAAATGATGCAGGTAAAATTCACTTAACCCGTGAAGGGATCCCTACGGCTGTGATATCCGTGCCATGCAGATATATTCATTCTCCCGCATCAGTTATGAGTTTGGATGACTTTGAAGCCTGCAAAAAAATTGTGCATCTGTTTTTAAGAAAACTGGAAACTATGATTATAAATAATTAGGAGGAATAAAATCATGGATTTATTAAATAAATTAACGCAGTGCTATGGTCCTTCAGGCAATGAAGAAAGCATACGAAGGTTAATAATAGAAGAAATCAAGGATTATGCAGATCAAATCAATACAGATCCCTTAGGAAATTTAATAGTTCGTAAAAAAGGCAGCGGAAAGAAACTGATGCTTGCTGCGCATATGGATGAAATAGGAGTGATTATTACTTATATAGACGACAATGGTTTTCTCAGATTTTCAAACATAGGAGGAGTATCACCATTTTATGCACTGTTTCAAAAAGTAAAATTTGACAATGGTACGATAGGGATTATCGGGTATGAAGAAAAAATTGATGAAATGAAAAATCTTAAACTTGAAAAAATGTTTATAGATATTGGCGCAGCAACTAGGGAAGAGGCAGAAAAAACAGTAAATATAGGAGATGCTGGTTGTTTTACCGGGGAGTTTGATTCCAGCTTAAATAAAATGTCCTCTAAAGCAATGGATGATCGGGTAGGATGCTATATCCTCATTGAAACGATAAAATCTATAAAAGAGCATCAAAGTGATTTGTACTTTGTTTTTACGGTGCAGGAGGAATTAGGATTAAGAGGTGCCAAGACTTCTGCCTTTTCAATAGAGCCTGACTATGCTATTGCTGTTGACGTAACGAATATGGGAGATATCCCAGGTGCTAAAACCATGGCTTTGAAGCTTGGAAAAGGTCCGGCCATAAAGATTAAGGATAATTCCATTATTACACATCAGTATGTAAGAAATCTTATGATAGATACTGCCAAAGAGAATGATATCCCTTATCAGATGGAAGTACTGGAGAGAGGGGGAACAGATTCCGGTGCAATACATCTGACCAAGGGTGGTATTCCGTCCGGTGTACTCTCTATACCAACCAGATACATTCATTCTCCACGTGAAATGGTGGATGTAAGTGATGTAAAAAATGCGGTATTGCTTATGACAGCGATTTGTAGTAAAGAATTACGATAGTTCAATCAAGGAGGCTATTTTGATAGGTTTCTAATCATTTTGCCTGTTCATGCAGGACTTTACAAAAACTTTGTCGAATAAATATAGTAATAAGAAAATATAATGATAAGATAATAAAAAATTTGATTGGAGTGAGGTCATGAATGTTACTTTTTTAGGAGCAGCAAAAACTGTTACAGGATCCTGCTATTACCTTGAAGCAAATGGAAAGAAGATATTAGTAGACTGTGGGATGTTCCAAGGGAATGATGGAGATAGAGATTTGAATTTCGAGCCATTTCCTTTTGATACTGCAGAGATTGACTATGTATTATTGACGCATGCACACATAGACCACAGCGGAAGAATACCAAAATTATATAAAGACGGCTTTAGAAACAGGATTATTGCTACAAAAGCTACTGCGGAGCTTTGTGCGATCATGCTTCCTGATAGTGGACATATTCAAGAAACTGAATATGAATGGATTAATAGAAAAAGACTTCGCGCGGGAAAAAATCCAATAGAGCCACTATACACATATCAGGATGCGATAGATTGTATGGAGTGCTTTGAAAAGGTAAAATATGATGAAGATATCCATCTTCCCGGCAATATTACTATATGTTTTCGAGATGCCGGACACATTCTTGGTTCAGCAATTCTTGAAATATGGGTGAATGAAAACGGTCAGGAAACTAAACTTGTTTTCTCGGGCGATTTAGGAAATAAAGATATGCCTATTTTGCGTGATCCAACCATCATTGATAGCGCAGACTATCTGTTTATTGAATCCACCTATGGAGACAGATTTCATAGCAGATCAGAAACGAAAGTTGATGAATTTGTCGATATCATTATAGAAACAATCGAAAGGGGTGGAAATGTTGTCATTCCTTCCTTTGCGGTTGGTCGTGCTCAAGAGGTAATATATGAACTTAATAAGCAATTATCAAAATATGATGAGAAGATAAAAAAGCTGTTTCACATCCCTGTTTATGTAGATAGCCCATTGGCAATATCAGCTACAGAAGTTTTTCGAAATAATCTTGATTGCTATGATGAAGAAGCAAGAGAGTATATAAGAAATGGTGATAATCCTCTTGATTTTCCTACGCTCAAATTTACCAGGACTGCAGAAGAATCCAAGGAACTGAATATGAAAAAAGATGAGAATATGATTGTGATTTCTGCCAGTGGTATGTGTGATGCCGGACGAATCAAGCACCATCTAAAGCATAATCTTTGGAGACCGGAATGCACGGTATTATTCGTAGGATATCAGGCGCAGGGAACGCTAGGCAGAAGAATTCTTGAAGGTGCAAAAAAAGTACGTATATTTGGAGAAGAAATATCTATTCATGCGCAGATAAAAGCAATAGATAGCTTTTCAGGTCACGCTGATCAAAAAGGTTTAATGGATTGGCTAAATGCATTTAGTAAAAAGCCTAAAAAAGTATTTATTGTTCATGGAGAAGAAGATGCCCAAAAGGCATTTGCAGAGAAGATTAAACAAGAATTCAACATAGAATGTATTGTTCCGGATAAGTATGCAGTGTATTCTATCACTGAAAATAGAGCGATTGCGGCAACTAAGGATGAACAGAATAGAAAATACAAATATACAAGACTTCAGTTGCTTGAGTATGTACAAATGATTGAAGAGGAAATATATGATCTTCAAGATAATATCAAACAATCCATTTCAAGCGATACAGACGATGAATCGATTGAAAATATGCTGTTCAAGCTTAAGGATCTTGAAAAAAATCTACGTTCTATAGTAAAATAATACTTTATTTTTCTTGTAAAATGGTGTAATATATAGAGTAAGATAATTTCAAGAAGATAGTTGTCAACTATCTTCTTGAATACCCTTTATGTAGAAGGGGAGATTTGTAGAGCGGTAGAATGGTAGGATGCAGCAAAGAATTAATAAATGTATTATGGGAGGATGGTAGTATGTTAAAATTTATATTGATAGCACTTTATGTAGTGCTTATGTTAGTTATAGGTTTTGTAAGTATGAGAAAGGCGTCTACTTTACAGGACTTTTTTTTAGGAGGTAGAAAAATGGGTCCATGGGTGTCTGCATTTGCCTATGGTACTACGTATTTTTCTGCTGTTATCTTTATCGGATATGCAGGTAAAATCGGTTGGGGATTTGGACCATCCGCAGTTTGGATTGGGATAGGAAATGCAATCTTAGGTAGTTTGCTTGCATGGATAGTATTGGCTAAAAAAACACGGGAAATGACTCATCGCTTGGATGCTTCTACAATGCCTGAATTTTTTGAAAAAAGATATGATAGTAAGGCTATCAAGGTATTTTCTGCTCTCATTATTTTTATCTTTCTAGTTCCGTATTCTGCTTCGGTATATGCCGGATTAAGCTACCTTTTTACGTCAATATTCGGTATTGATTATGTATATTGCATGTTGTTTATGGCTATTCTTACTGCTATTTACCTTGTTTTGGGTGGATATGTTGCCACGGTTATGACTGACTTTGTTCAAGGTATCGTTATGATTGTCGGTGTCATTTTAATGATTTTTTATGTAATTTCGCACCCTGCAGTGGGTGGGTTGTCAGAAGGAATATCCAGACTTTCTCAGATACCAAATGAAGGCGCGCAATTAGTGAGTGTTTTTGGAGGTCCAAACTGGTTGAATCTACTATCCTTAGTTGTATTAACAAGTTTGGGAAGCTGGGGGTTACCTCAGATGGTGCATAAATTTTATGCAATCAAAGATGAAAAGTCTATTTCTAAAGCTACAATCATTTCCACCTGTTTTGCTATACTGATTGGTTGTGGTGCTTATCTGGTAGGTGGTTTTGGAAGATTGTTTTTAAATAACCAAGTTCCAATGGTGAACGGTGTCCGTAATTTTGATATGATTATGCCGGAGCTTCTAAAGATTGCACTTCCTGAAGTAATGATAAGCATTATCCTTCTTTTGATTTTATCCGCTTCCATGTCTACGTTAGCTTCAATTGTATTAACGTCAAGCTCTGCGATTGCCATTGATTTGGTGCAGGGATATATGTTTCCTAATATAAAGAAGGAAAAAGTAATGCTGTTAATGAGAATATTATGTCTTGTATTTATTGTATTCTCATTTATTGTTGCTTACAGGCCTAATGCAATCCTAGTGCTTATGTCATTCTCATGGGGAACTGTGGCAGGTTCATTTATCGGACCTTTCTTATTTGGTTTGTACTGGAAAGGAACTACCAAACTTGGTGCTTGGGCAGGAATGCTTGGTGGCTTTAGTACTTCGATTATCTTAGCGTTAATTAGTAATATGGATGCCGGAAAAGCTCCTCTTTTTGGAATGATTGCCATGTTAGTTTCTATCGTAACTGTACCGGCAGTCAGTGTGATTACACCAAAATTATCAAATAACCATGTGGCAGAAATTTTTAATACAAATGTTAATAATTCTAGTAAAGTTAGTTTAGATATAGAATAATAAAAATTAAAATAAAAAGTGCTTGTAAGAAGTAGCCTGTAGGGGTAACCTTTGTGTTACACTTTGTATCAATTTTTTATTGGGTAGGCGTAAAGCCTACCCCTATTGTTTTATAGTGGGTATTCTAATGATTTGCTCAAAAGAGCAAGAATATATTTCGAGAGAGGAACTGAAGAACGGTTCGAAATCACTGAAAAAGTATGATTAAGCAAAAGAAACTCGAGATGTCATCCTGAACGTAAGTGAAGGATCTTAGCACTTAAGCAACTTTTAAGATTCTTCATTTCACTTCGTTTCATTCAGAATGACAGAATACGGACTTTTTCAGTACTCTCGAACGGTTCTTAACCGTTCCGCAAAGAACGGTAGACTAAACTTATAAAAAAATGCTATAATTATAGAAAATATTAATTAATAATTGAGGCTTTGAGGATCAACATTTTCAAGTAATTCTGCATTCTCAATTCTCAATTTTGAATTCTAAAGATGGGGGTTTCTTATGAAAAAACTAATGTTAGGGAACGAGGCGGTTGCCCGAGGTGCTTATGAAGCAGGCGTTACTGTTGTTTCTTCATATCCGGGTACACCAAGTACTGAAATAACTGAAACAATTGCGAAATATAATGAAATATATTCCGAATGGGCACCTAATGAGAAGGTAGCAATGGAAGTATCTATCGGAGCTTCTATAGGCGGAGCACGTGCCATGTCCTGTATGAAGCATGTAGGATTAAATGTCGCTGCCGATCCTTTATTTACCTGTTCTTACACTGGGGTAAATGGAGGACTGGTTTTTGTAGTGGCTGACGATCCGGGTATGCACAGTTCCCAGAATGAGCAGGACAGCAGACATTATGCAAAAGCATCCAAGATTATGATGTTTGAACCATCCGATAGCCAAGAGGCAAAGGATTTTACTATTTTAGCTTATGAATTAAGTGAAAAGTTTGATACGCCTGTTCTTGTTAGGTTGTCTACGCGTATTTCCCATTCACAAAGCTTGGTAAAAATCAAAGAACGTGAAAATATTCCAATGAAAGAATATAAAAAAGATTCTCAAAAATTTGTTATGATGCCTGCCATGGCTCGCAAAAGACACGTCATAGTAGAAGAAAGAATTAATGCTCAGAAAGAATATGCAGAAAACTGATAATTGAATAAAATTGAGTGGGTCGATAAAAAGATTGGTGTGATTACCAGCGGTAT
>JBFWMP010000107.1:0-9716 GCA_050251575.1 Clostridia bacterium | reverse complement strand
GATGAAAATAAATTTATTGATTTAATTTTGAGTAGAGAGTTATATTTTTGTCGTATGGATTTGTTTCCAGATAAATTAGAAGGAATTTTTCCTGATGAATTTTTAAGCAATGCTCCATTTGATGAAAAAACTAGAGCACTAATAATACAAAATATAAAGAATTTTTTTGGAGAGTACAAAAAGAATGTATTTGTTAATTGTTGGCATGTAAATGAAAAAGAAAATATTAATATGTGGGAAGAATATGGAGGCGGTAAAGGGAAAGAAGGATTTGCAATTAAATCAAAAGTATATCGTTTGCATAATTCATTGATTTCTGATCCAAAGCCAAGAATTACAAAAGTTGAATATATCGATCAAAAAGACACAGTGCGTTTAAAAAGTTATTTTGATAATACAGATAATTTATTTAGGTATAAAATCAAAGATGATTATGAATATGAAAATGAGATTAGAGCGATAATTCACCTGAAGAATATCTTTGATATGGCTGACGAATTAATTTCTACAGGATCACAGAAAGTAATGAAATGTTTCAGGATAGGAGTAAGTTTAAATGAATTAATTGAGTCAGTGTATTTGTCTCCTTTTGGCAAGAATAGAGACACGTATAGGAAGTTTGTGCGATTGAAGTTGCTTCAAAACAACATTAATGCTCCTGTGCATTTTTCACAGTATAAAGATTCAATATAATTTATTAAAATGTTAAACTAAAGTTTGGCGCATAGCTCCGGAAAACCGGGGCTTTATTTTTGTGTTTAATATAAATTAGTTATAAAGGTCTAAGAATGCAGCTAAAGTTGTGAGATATGCATATATATTTTACGAATGATATTGTCTTTTCGTTATCTAGAATTTACGAATATTTGCCGAATAAACTATCTAAGGCATGAGGACATCGGTTGTTTGATGAAACATATGGGCAATTAGAGGATAGAATAATAACTAAGTAGTGCAGCTTGAATCGAAAGTGGAAGAAAGTAGGTTTTAATAGTGGATATAAGCAAATTAAGTAATGACGGTTTAATGTTTGTATATTTTTCAAACAAGAAGCAGTTAGATATGTTGTATAAGCAGCAAAAAGAAATAGAAGGAGAGGTTAGCAATAGAATTGAGGATATGCGAATAAAAGCACGAAAGGGTGAGTTTGTAGTTTTAGATGAGTAGGAATGAATATGAAAAAAGCCAAGAATGTCATTCTGAGCGGAGTGAAGAATCTTAGTATCTAAGCAGCTTTCAAGATGCTTAAGTGCTAAGATCCTTCACTTGCGTTCAGGATGACATCTCGGGTTTTTTACTTAATCGTGCTTTTTCAGTGGTATCGAATTGTCCGCATTGACGCATCTTATAGATTTATTAACGTATATGATAGTTACATTTTTTTTCGGATCAAATCATTATATTCTGTGATAGCTTTGTTAAGATTCTCACTTGCAGAAATTACCTCTGGGTTTTGTAGATCCGAACCTTTTTTATCAATTAATTCATGCAGTGTTTGTCTCAGCTTTTCAATATCTTTCAAAAGATTTTCTAATTCGGGCATTGTTATCACCACCTAGTAGATAGGATAAATAGATTTGAAGAAAGTATGCATTTAAAAGTGTATCTGGATAATATCAAATAGTAATTTGGTACATATACCAAGTATTGTTCAAATTTGGGATATTTAATTTTTGTTTTTTTGCAGGATTCTATAACACTTATAAAGAATAAATAATTAAATGCATCTATCATTGTAACACTTGCAAAACTAAAAATATACAGATGCTAATAATTTAGGCTTAATAAGCAAAGGAGTGGAGTTTGGTTGAGTCCAGCGACGTGGATTGCGGTATATATGCCATTATTTGTATTGTTTTTTGTTATTCTACCCCAGCAGCGTGAAATGCAAAAGTCAGTATTTATAAAAATGAAAAATAGAAAGGGGATAATAATTATGACAAATGAAATAGTTAAAAAGTATGTAGGAAATACCTGTAGGATATCTACAGGAGTATTTGGTACAAACGTAGTAGGCAAAATAATTGATGTAAACGAAAATTGGATTGAGATTGAAACTAAAAAAGGGAACGAACTTATAAATGCTGAATTCATACAAAGTATTAAAGTGATTCCAAATTAATTAGTTATATGTCGCTTATCCGTATGGATGGGCGGTTTTTTGTTTGATGGAGTTTCGAAAATATTAAAAGAATGAGAAAAAGTTAGTAATAACATAGATATGTGAGGAAACTAAGAATGAATAATCTAAATATTGAAAAATTAATTGTGCATATTCTTGATAGTAATATACAGACGCCTGTCTTGTCAGAGCAAGAACACCCTCTTGACGATGAGATTAATGATTTTATCGAAGGGCATGTTTCTAGAATTTTAAAAGATGACAATTTAAAGAGTGCTTCTTTTATAGATGAAGAAAATAGGATTAAGCAGTTATGTACACAGATTTGTAGTGACAAAGATTCTTTCAGCAAATGTACAACTGAAATTGCTTCAACATTATATAATATTATGTTAAAAAATGTTGATATTCCATCCGCTGATGTTATTTTTTGTTTATTCGAGTTGGATGGCTATTTAAATTTAGCAGTAATGAAGTTGAATTATCGACATTCATTTATTCATTACGTTCAAACTACAAATTCAGGTCGTATTAATTCAATTATCAAGCAAAAGACTACATTGCCGGCTGAGAATCAAAAAGTTGATGAGTGCGCAATAATTAATTTAACGAATTTAACGATCAAGTTATTAGAGAAGAAATATGATATTGATGGAGAAAAGTTATTTTATTTTTCTCAAATATTCTTAAGATGCACGACCCAAATATCAACGAATGAAAAGATAAAAATATTTTCCAAGGCTACCGAGAAATTTAGCAAGAAGTACTTTGAAGAAGATTATACCAAGCCTGTGGAAATAAAAAAAGCTGTCGCAGAAAGTATAGAAGAAACAGATACAATAAACGTTATCAATTTAGCAGAAAATATTTTTAGCAAGAATCCGGAGTTGAAACGCGAATATATACAGGAAATAGAAAATGCAGGAATAAGGGATAAGGCTATCCCGGTTACTGAAAGGATTGCAGAAAAAAGATTTAAAACTCAGAAAATTAAAACGGATACCGGTATTGAGATTAATTTACCAATAGAATATTACGGTAATAAAGAGAAGATTGAATTTATTAATAATCCCGACGGCACTATTTCGATTGTTATTAAGAATATAAATAAGATTTCCGATAAATAAAATCATTATCAACATTGTTATTTTAGATAGAATAAAATGGGTAATTAGAATTATTAGGAAGATAGGCACTCAATAGAGTGTCTTTATTTTTATGCCGAAGTTGGTAATAATATATATTATTACCCTTATTAAAAACAAGAAAATAATAAGAAATTTCAGGAGAAAGGAGGCTAAAAAGCTAAAAATGTATTTTTAATTTATGAGAAAGGAAGAATTAAAATTGGGATTTGAAGACGAGTCAATAAAAGATTTTTTGCATAAAGTGGCCTCCAAGCCTTGTACTCCTGCGGGAGGAAGCATAGCAGCGCTATGTGCGGCTTCTTCTGCTGCTCTAACTGAAATGGTTGCTGCACGTACCTCTAATAAAATAGAGAACGAGGATGTTATTATTGAAATGAAAGAAATATTGCAGAAATGTTCAGTGTATAGAGATGAGTTCTTACAGGATATGGACCGAGACTCTGAGGCATATAAGGATGTAATGTATGCATTGCAGTTATCTGAAGCAGATGAGAAAGAGAAAGAGAAAAAACAGGTTGAAGTGCAGCGGAGTTATAAAGAAGCTGTTAATATTCCACGTGAGATAGCTCGGAGAATTATCAGGATGATAGACATAATTAAAGTAGTAATAGAAAAGGGAAATAAAAATATAAAAACGGATGCTATAGAGGCGCATTTAATGGCTAAGGCATCTGCTTTATCATTATTATATCATATTAAGATTAACTTGGCTTCAATTACAGACGCAGGATTTGTTGATACTGTATTGGCTGAAGTAGAAATAATGAAGGATCAGATTGAGCAGAATAATGAAGTAGAATATCAATTAGGCTTATAGAAATTCAAAACAATCAATATGCAATGGTAACCTTTGTTACCGTAGCGATTAAAGGTTTATGATATTATAATTTCAAAACAAAGAGAGGAGAATACATATGAAAGCGTTTATAGATAGAGATGGGTGTATAGCATGTGGCTTATGTCCTGCTGCTTGTCCGGAGGTATTTCGAATGGCAGATGACGGATTGGCGGAGGTGTATGTGGATGAGGTGCCCGAGGATGTGGAGGAAGCAGCAAAAGAAGCGGAAGACGGATGCCCGGTCTCTGTTATTACAGTAGAGTAGCAGTTGTTAAAAATACAAAAACTGATAGATTCATTGAAAGGAGTAAAGGCATGAGCTTATTCTTAGGAAAGATACATTATTGGTTATATAATAAGATAGTTTGGCTTGAGGTTATAGAGGAGGAAATCATTAGATGGGCGAAAGAGGTCAATCTTCCTATAGAAGAGTGGATACAGCAGGTTTATTCTGAATATGGGATGCCAACAGGAAATAAATCTTTAGAAGAGATTATCGACACCTCGAACATCCATGGCTGGCTCCAAGATAGAATTGCAAGTGCAGAAGCAAGACAGGCTGCTCTTATAACAAGAATAATTGGTGAAAATAGTGAGTATAAAAATGATCTGCTTAGTCTTTTTAGTAAGCAAGGTGCAGTTGCTGCTTCTAAATATGAAGGAGAAATCAATATGCCTGAAGATGCTTATAATGCTTTAAATGATTATATACTTGAGGGTATGCCTTGTGACAGAGTCAATGAGCTGCTTGAAAACAATGAGAAGGAGTTTATCTGGCAAACAAGCATATGTTTACATAAACCATATTGGGAAAAGGTTTCAGGCGATGTTCAGAACTTTTATATTCTAAGAGAAGCGTGGATTAAGTCTTTTATAGAAACAATAAAGCCTGATTTTAGATTTGTAAAGGTAGCAGATAATATTCAAAAAATAGAAAGAAGATAAGGAAGGTGACAGTATGGATTGTATTCAACTGATGATAGAAGAGCATAAGTATATAAAAAGAATGCTTGCTGTTATTCGGAAATATTGCTATAAAGTATTAAAAAATCAGCCCGTGCAATATGAAGATTTTTTTAAGATGATTGATTTTGTAAGGAATTATGCGGATAAGCACCATCATGGAAAAGAGGAAGATCTGCTTTTTAATAGGATGATGGAAGAACAGGGGTCAGCAGCGGAAAAGTTAGTGCGTCTTGGTATGTTAGTAGAACATGACCTTGGAAGATTGCATATGCAGGAATTGGAAGAGGCAGTTAGAAGAGTCATGGACGGGGACGATCAAGCCAAGTTAGATGTAATCGCAAATGCGATCTCGTATACTCATTTGTTGCACCGACATATCGATAAAGAAGATAATGTAGTGTATAAGTTTGCTGAAAGGGGACTTTCCAAAGAAACTGTAGACAAAATTAATGCAGAATGTATTAATTTCGAATCTGCGGCAAAAGCAAAAGGGGTACAGGACAGGTATCTAGACTTACTTAAAGATTTTGAAGCAAACGTATAGAGTATTATAATTGGATGGTATAGAAGCAGAATGCAAATTGAATAGATTATAAACATGCCGGTTGAGGGGGTTGAATATTACCTTGACCGGCTTTTTTTAGCAGTAAATCGAAAAGTATTAGATAGTTCCAGTAGGGGAAAATAAGAGAATGTATTGATTGTAAAAACTGTACAAATTAAGATTACATATTGACAGGGTATATAAAATTGAGTATTATAATATTAGTTAGTAAATTAGTAATTTAGTAAATTACTAGATAAATAAATTAATGAAAAACAGGAGGCAAAGCAATGAAAATACCAACTACTTTAAAGCATAAGCCGGTTATTGTATCTGAAAATTACGAAAATGTTGACGGAAGATATGCTTATAACACAGACACAAAGGGTCTTTCATTAGGATTAGCACAATGGAATGATCGAGGCAAGGTAGATATTTCTGCTAAGGTATGGAGATATACAGGAGAAAAATGGTCTAGACAGTCTGAAGAATTACCTTTGCACCGAGTACTTGACCTTGCAATTCTTGTTTGCAGAACTAAACTTCATTTTAAAGAGGCTTATAGATATGAAAAGTTATATGATACAGAAAATCCTGTAATAGACAGAGTAGGGCTACAGGGTGATGCCATGACAGTGGCGGTATGTACTGATAACGAAAAGATCGGTGAAGATATTAAACTATTCAGCCAAGTGCTCAGCGATGATGGAGAGCTTATTGGAGAACGCCTGAGTACGTTATCGAGGATTTTAAAAGAAATGGGGTATTAATCCATGGATAGAAGAAAAGAACTTAAAGAAAAATACAAGCAGATGAAACCGGATATGGGTATACTTGCAATAAGATCCAAAGTTAATAATAAATATTATATTGAAACAACTCAAGATTTGAAAAGCATGATAAACCGTACAAAATTCACATTGGGATTTGGCAGTCATCTTAACAAAGAACTTCAGAAGGAATGGAAAGAGCATGGTGAAGCAAGCTTTATAATTGAGATACTTGAGAATCTTGAATACGATAAGGATGAGTCAAAAACTGATTATACGGAAGACTTGACTTTGCTGCAGATGGTTTGGGAAGAGAAGCTATTAAAACAAAAGGTCGAGTTCTATAAAAAGTGAGTAGAGCATTTCACCAAAATATTATTAGAGGAATGATGTATGAATTGTGATGCTGTGGGTAATAATTTAATCACCCCAAAATCACCCTTTTTTTTTTCCAAAAATCATCCTTAAGGTGATTGAATCTAAAGAAATAAAATATAAAATAAGTTTTGAATATTGTAGCAATGTTAATTTCCCAAGTATTTATAGGAGGTGTACAGGTGCAGTAAATTTTTTATAAAAGGAGAGAGTGCATTGGAAAAACTGCAATAATCCCTAATCAATAAAAAGGAGGAGAGAAAATGAAGATAAGCTCATTATTCATTATAACGATTGTTATGAGCAGTACTATAGTACTTTCAGCATGTGGTGGATCCAATAAGACATCTGTAAGTGAGGCGTTGCCGCCATCTGCAAAAGCGCTGAATAATTCATCGAAGCAGGATAGCAGCCTATCAAAGGAGCAAAAAGCGCAGAAGCAACAAGAGATGAGGGTTTCGTTAGCTACTATAGATGGTTGGAATAATGTGGAGGGTTCTACCGCTTTAATACAATATATTAAAGATGGGAACAGTGTAATAGTCACCCGTGATACCATGCCATCTGAGGCGAAAACACCGGAAACGTTTATTCAATATGTTAAAGAACGATTTGGCAAGGTGCTTGATAATACTACTTTTAATGATATTTCTGAAATTGGGATATCTGACCCGGAGAAACATTTTTTAGTATATACCCATGATATTAAGGCAGGTGGAGCTACTTACCAGATGAAAGGCTGGGTTACATATATATTCCATGAAGGGAATGCTTATACATTAACTTGTGGAGCTTTATCCAACAGCTTTTCAGAAGTTGAAAACGATTTTAGGGAATTTATTAGATCTTTTAAGCTGGTTTCAAAATAAAAGAAGATAGAGAAAGCAGCCGTCATCGTATGCAAAAAAGCCTATAAATATTATAAGAAATAGATTTATCATAATTAATGCGAATAACCCACCGGTTGGGGGGTTCATATTAATGACAAAGCATCAGATTGGTAATTTTCCAAATTGATGCTTTTTTTGATACGCAGATTTCTTGACAAAGATATACTTTCTTGATAGTATTATGTTATACGATATATCGGGTAGCATAATACAGAAAAGTAGGTGAAGCAAATGCCATATACAGGAGGACCAATGACAGAAGCAATGTATTATATATTACTTGCCTTAATGAATCCTAATCATGGATATCAGCTAATGATTGCAATTGAACAAGTATCAAATGGGCGTATTAGAATGGGTCCTGGAACATTATATGGAGTGCTTACAAGGCTCCAAAAGGATGGACTTATTGTGGTTATTAATGATGATGGACGACGAAAAACTTATGCTATAACAGAGGATGGAAAAGTCGCACTTAAAGAGGAATTTAGAAGATTAAGGTGCATGGTGCAAGATGGGGTTTCAATAGAGGAGGGATCATAAATGGGCAAGTTAGTAAAAAGACTAATGCTTGATGATAGCTTTGCCATTGGCCGAAATGAAAGTTGGTTTTCAGATATGGCAAAAGAAGGTCTGCATTTAAAAAAAATAGGAAGAATTTTTATTTACTTTGAAAAAGGTCAATCAAAGAACACTAAATATAGAATTGATATATTAAAAGAAAAACCTTCACAGGAACAAATCGATATTTATCATGACTGCGGCTGGGATTTAATTACAAAGGGTGGGGATTTCTATATTTTCTCTGCACAGGAGCTATCACATACGCCTGAACTACATACAGATCCAGTAGAACAAAGCTACTCCTTATCAGATTTAAATAAGAGGCTAAGAAACAACCTAATACTAGTTTCAATCGCAATGCTATGGTTCTTAGGAATGATATTCAGCATATATTTTATAGGCAGAACACCATTCTTATATATGGTGCAAGGTCAATTTGTACAGCAGATGCTGCTGGTCATTGTTGAGCTTTATGTTTTTCATACAGTAATACGGAATTATATAGCTATTCGTAATCTTAAAAAATCTCTATTTCTAGGCAAACCAATTAACCATAAAGAGAACTGGAGAAAAGCTAGATTGATTAACGGTATATTGGCAGGTTTGTTTTTGCCTATTGCGTTATTTGCTGTTTTTATACCATTTATTGAGATTGCCAAAAGTGAAAATCATGCACTGCCTGAAACCAATACCAATTTGCCTATCATCAGACTTGCAGATATAGAACAAAATCCAAACTTAAAACGTAAAGCAGGATATAGCAGAGACGGCATAGATTGGGGGAATAGAGTAAGCTTTGATTGGAGTTTACTTGCCCCTATACAATATGAAATTACTGAACATGGAATTGTAGAAAATGAAATGTGGTCTGATAATAGTGGAAAATATTCACCAAGTATACAAACAAATTTTTATGATTTGACATTTTCTAAAATAGCAGACGGACTCGTTGAAGACCTAATAAAAAGAAATATATACAAACCAGACACTATTGTTAAAGAACTCAAAACTACTGAGTTTGATAGAATATACATTGCAGAAGAAGATATTGAAAAACAAATTTTTGCTATCTTAGCAGACAAGGTTATTTATATAAGATACTTTGGCAATAAGGATGCTGATGATATAATACCTTTGCTTTATAAAACAATATCTCAGCATGGTGAAAACTATAAATGAATTTTTGCGGGAAGGGTTTATACATAAATTGAAAAGTGTGAGAGAACGCTATCCAATTTTTTTGGAGGGCGCTCCGGGTCCTATGAAGGAGAGTTGATTGAAGCCAGAGAAGCGGCATTAAAAGAGATGGAGAAGAGAGCAGGTGCTCTTGGTGCGAATGGGACTATTGGAGTGGATATCGATTATGAAGTATTGGGACAAAACGGCAATATGCTTATGGTAACTGCTTCCGGTACGGCAGCGATACTTCAATAGAACTTTTGTAAGAATAAACTAAGTGCATATTAATTAAGTTACATAAACAAAAATGGTTACAGCAT
>JBFWMP010000106.1:0-9887 GCA_050251575.1 Clostridia bacterium | reverse complement strand
AATAAACTTCCTCGTTATTACTCCACCCCTTACTTTTCCACCATTCCATAATGTGAGAGTGTTCTGTTTCGTAACCTCAGTTTTTATATCAGAACCTTTAGGCTTCCATGTAGCCCAAGTATCAGGTACTCCTATATCTTTTGTATCCGCATCCATATATGAATGGAATACTAATGTATTAAATTTTTTAATGCCATCAGGCTCTTTATAATTTTTCACCAAATAGTCTGCTCTTTCGATATATTCCATTACTTCCGGTGTAAGTGAGATAGGTTTTAATATTTCTTGATTTAATCCCTTAACCACCGTAGAAATAACCAATATTTTTTCAAATTCCTTTTCTGCTTCTTCATACTTCTTTTGATTCAGATACATAATTCCTAATTGAAAATATACATCGGCTTTTTGCTGATAATTTTGTATTCTGAGAGGCTGTACTTGAATAGACTTGTCTAAATACTGTAATCCCTCTTCAGTTTTTCCCCTTCCTAAATAGATAGATGCTGCATGAGCGTATAATGTAGAATTAAAAGGTTCCTGCTTAAGCGCTTTTTCTGCAAGAATCTCAGCATTATCAAACTTTTCTTTGTCAGTAATTTCATTTTTTCCATCTTTATTCTTTACTGATATTCTATTATATAACTGTGCTAAATCCATTTTATAAGAGGCAGTAAAAGGATCAAAGCGGATGGCTTTCTCAAAATCCTTTACTGCATAAGGAAGATTATTATTATTCGCTTTTTCAATAGCAGATTGTGCATTAGCATATCCAGCCTGCAAGCTGATAGTCAGAGCAAGAACAGCTATTGATAGTATTGATAAACCGGCAAATTCGTAAATATGTTTCTTTTTAGATCCTTCGCTGCCGCTCAGGATGACAGAAGCAGACTCAGAATGATAAGTAATATCCTTTAAGCTTGCAGTACAAGCGATTAACTGCCATAGCATTAAGCTTACAGCTGCCAAGGATAAATCAAAGTCCATCATACTGTGGCCTAATAGAGATAATACTGCTGTGATGTACATCGCCATAAGAACCTTGTTCTCACTGGCATTGGTAGGTTCCTTTTTAAACCGAAAAACGGTATATAATATCATTGTAATAAAAGCACCCAATGCGAGCAAACCTAATGTTCCTGTCTCTATCCATACCTGCATGAAGTAGTTATGTGCTTGCGTCGACCAATACAGATAAGATTGATACATGAAGTATAATGATGCCCATCCTCCGCCCCCGGCACCGAATAAAGGATGATCCTTAATTATTTTCAAAGCATCTTTATAGAATGCAAATCTGGCAGATGCACTATTTTCTTCCAAGTTTATATTATCAAACCTGCTTACAATACTATCAGGGATGTATTTATATTTGAAAATAATTTTATTTTGTTTATTATCTGTATTGTTAACAAGCATAGAGTTACTGAAAGTTACATTCGTATTTGTATAATAATTTGCTATAGTAATTCTGATTTTTTCGGTATTATCCAGTGTTTTAAAAGATAGTTCCTGACTATTGTCTAGATCAATGTTGGTAGTTTCAATGATGTTTTCAATCTTGTTTTCTGCATTGACACTGGCTACGGTAATTCTATAAGCCCATTCATTTTCTTTACCGGATGCATACTCCGCATCATATCTGAGAGTGTATTCATTATTCGACAGAATATTATCAATTACTTTACTAACGGCTTTCGTGCTATTTTTTTCGTTAGCTTCATGGATCAATTGTATCGGTTTTTCTACATTTAGTGCAATTCCCAGTAATACTCCGCAGCCGATAATAATTGCTAAAATCAATGTTCCTCCGGCTACCAATAATTGTTTCCACTTAAATTTTCTTAAATAGGCTGTTATAAATCCCATCAAATATGAACCTATGAAAGCTACCAGCATACCGCCGAATATGGTCAACCATATTCTTGATATACCTTTTTCCTGAATAAAACGATTTAATAGAGGTATGGCTACGAGGCTTATGCTGCCAATTACGCCAGTATAGAGAATGCTTTCTACTATGGCATATACATCCCATAACAATATTAGAAATATCAAATAAATAATAGGAAACATCAGCCATGCGCCACGGGAATAGGTGAAAATAAAAGTTAGTAAGAATACAAAGGATACCCCCGCATATACATGCTTCCAAATGTTATTTCTGGTATAAATGATTAATCCTGTTGAAAGAATAAATGCAGCCAATAAGTAGGATGCTAATGCATTAGCATACTGTAGCATAGAACTCATCCTGCTATTCGTATAAGTACCAAATATTTTATAATCTATGCCCGGTATAGTATTTACTATCTGCTCTATGATTCTTGATATCTTTTCTCCTGCAGCACCATCAATAGCAATCAAAGCCATTCCAAGAGCACTAAAGATGATGACATTCAAAATCATATACAACTGCTTTTTACTTCTGATTGTATCCCGAATCATCAGGTACATAATAAAATAATTACAGTATTTCAACAATTCTCCTATTGCTGTACGCAAATTCGCCACTTGAGTAAACATGATTGGCAATAAATAAACTAGCACCATTCCTGCTGCTGCATAGTCAAGAGGTGTTTTAAATATTGCATAATCTTTACTTAAGATCTTATATATGCAAAATATTAAAAATAAAGAAAATGACATAATATGAAAGGGTAATAATTCTTTGTCAAAAAAGAGACCCCTTGCATAAGGTGGATAGAAAATTAGTATGGATAAACCTGTTAAGATAATGATTCTTAATGCATCAACAATATTAAACTTTATATTAGTATTTGTTGTGCTTTTTACTAGTTTCGGCATTGAGATTCCCCACTTTTGTTATATTTTACGTGTGATAAGATTCTTCGCTTCACTCAGAATGACATCCTGTGATTGTTCGAATCTGACATGGGGACAGGGCCGCAGTCCGGCCAAAAACCAGGCCTGACAGCAGACCAGTCCCCAAGTCCGATTTCCTCTTCAGTGGACCAGTTCCCCTGTCAGGTTTCCCCTTTGTGCAACATTAGACTTTATCACAACTCTTTATATATAAGATAAAATATTTATGTATTGATACCCCTTTTGGATTACTTCTGCTTCATAGCTGCAATCCCAGACAATAATAACTGCTTGTTCAGACTCTATAATTTTTTGTTCCAGATTTTGTATATGGTCTATTTGTGAGTAGTGCTTTTCTTTTATAGTTTCTGCTATTATCTCACATACTTCGTCTTGACCCCCATATAAATACACCTGATAATGCTTTTCGTCTATATATAGTTTTAAAATATCTAATAGTACTTGTTTTACTTTTAAAATAAATTGTACTGAATGTATAATATAATTATAGGTTCTTTTCGATTTCTCTGCTAAACCTTTGGCTGTAAGAATGTATCGAAAAGAATTTGGCTTTAGCTTCTCAATTTTGATTAAGCCCTTCTTTACCAGCTTTTTAATCAACAGATTGATGTTCCCTAGCGAGAGACCTGTCTTACTGGATAGCTCTCGCTGAGATATTGCTTGATCTTTTGCTATATATTCAAGTAATTCTGCTTCTTTATCCATGTAATCCTTCCTTATACGCTGATTGGTATATTTCAATATAAGTGCTTCTTTGGCCAGGGCTTTGACATGGGGACGGTTCGAAAGCGCTAAACTGTTCAGAGCTAAAGCATGGGGACATAAATGTCATTCTGAGCGTGGCGAAGAATCTTAGCGTTTAAGCAACTTTAAAGATTCTTCATTACACTTCGTTTCATTCGGAATGACACGGCATATATGGTATGATTAAATGCTGTCTGTTCGAAAATCGGACATGGGGACAGGGCCGCAGTCCGGCCAAAAATCGGGCCTGACAGCAGACCAGTCCCCATGTCCGATTTCCTCTTCTTCCCATATTATACGCTTGCTGTTTTACTTTTTACATCATTTCCACTGTTCTTCCAATAGTTCATAAAAAACACACCAAATGCGCTGAGCATAATACCAAGTACACCGGCAATTGCTATAATAAGCAGCTTATTATTATTCGTCGGTTTTATTGGCGGCAATGCGTCTGATACAACGATGATACTTGATCTTCCTATTTCAGCTGATTGTTTGATAGTTGCTTCCTTTAGCTTTTGCTGATACGCATCACGCGTCTGTTTTCCCATCTGTACTTCATGATTTAAAGTTTCGTATTGATTTTCCTTTTCTGCTAATTCGGCTTGAAGCTGTTCAATCTCTTTTTGTCTTGTTTCTATTTCTCTTGTTATACTACTTAATTGGGCTGTATATTGAGTTAGCTGTATTTCGTAGTTTTTTACATTTAATAATAGCGAGGTATACGCAGGATTTAACTGTTCATCAGTCATCTGTAAACCGGCTAGATCTTTTAGCTGCTGTCCTGAGTTTTCTACAGCTATTTGGGACATTAGTGCGTCACTTGCCAAAGATTTTGTAGTTTTGAGTGTTACCGGTGTTGTATCCAACGCTTGTCTTGCTTTTGATAATGCTGCACTTGTGGATTCATTATCTATTTTTACTTGGGTTACTTTTGTTTTGAATTCAGTAAGCTGTGATAGCTTAGAGGATAATTCCTGTCTTAGTTCGTCAACACCTCTTGGTTTTGCCAAAAATGTAGTTAGCTCTTGAGTGGATTTTTCAAGACTGACCTTTTCCACTTCTAACTGCTCAGCAATAAACTCGGCAGATTTTCCTGTTTGTTCCTGAAGCTTGTCAGAGATAAAGTCAACAAATCTATTACTGACTGCATTTGCAATGTCTGCTGCCAGCTTTGAATCTTTATGCTCTACAGTTATATATATTAAGTTAGTATTCTTAGGTGATCCAACTTCGATGATAGAGGATAGACTCGATCGTGTCATCTCATACTTCTCATCTAATTTTAACTCCTGAATAACCGCATTAAGTACTTTTGGTGTTTTAACTTGTTCCATATATGTATCCAGAGTCATCTGTGGATACTGTGAAAGAGAACCCACCAAATCGGAGAATTTATTATTTGGATCATCTGCACCTTCAACAATTACAGGCGATACCATTAATGTTGATTTTGCGTTATAGATTGGTTCCATGAGGAATACAGAATATATTCCGCTTAGAAATACACATACTGCTGTAAAGATTGCTATAATCCATTTTCCTTTTAATAAGACTTCTATAATCTCTCTTAAGCTTATTTCTTCTTCCATGATTTGACCCCCATCAATTGTTCAAATGTTGAACATTACTTCTATTTGATTATAAACTAATGAGAAAAGAATATCAATATCTTTTGATGATATTATGTTGTAAATTATTTGTATATGTTTATCTGAAAAAGTTCTAGATTGTTCAGGAATATGACAGGGGGACAGGGCCGCAGTCACGCTAAAAACCAAGCATGACAGCAGACCAGTCCCCAAGTCACATTCCTTCTTACATAAATGCTGAGATTCTTCGCTGCGCTCAGAATGACAGGCGCCTGCTACACATCGTTCGGAACGACACGGAGGTCGTTCCCTACTTGATGATATCTATCACTTTATCTTGGAAAGTTTTCATTTTTTGCTGGGCTGATTCTAAGGTTTTTTCTACTATTGAAAAATAAATTTTAATCTTTGGTTCAGTGCCTGATGGTCTTACGACAAACCATGATTTGTCTTCCATTTCAAAGTATAAGACATCTGATTTAGGTAAGCCTATGGCTTCTTCTTTATTATGGATCAAATCATATCTTTTTCCTGCCTTATAATCTCTTAATGCCGTTACCCTTACACCATTGATCTCTGTTGGTGTGCTTTCCCTAAGTTCTTCCATGATTGTCTGCATTTTTTCTATTCCTGCTTTTCCTTCAAGGGTGATAGACTTAAGGCTTTCAAGATACACACCATATTGATCGTACAGCTCCTGCATGCCCTCAAAGAGTGTCATGCCCCTGGACTTATACCAGGCTGCCATCTCAGCAATAAGCATGGATGCTACGACTGCATCCTTATCTCTGGCATAGGTTCCGGCAAGATAGCCATAGCTTTCTTCGAACCCAAAAACATATTCTTTGTTATTACCGTTCTCTTCAAACTCCTTAATCTTTTCACCAATAAACTTGAAGCCTGTCAGTACATCTATAATTTCAACATTGTAATTCTCCGCTACTGCCCTAGCCATCTCAGTGGTTACGATAGTCTTTATCACTAACGCCTTTGAAGACAACGTTCCCTTTCGTTTCTTCTGCGATAATATGTATTCCGTGAGCAGTACACCCACCTGGTTACCCGAAAGAGTCACATACTCGCCTTCCTGATTTCTTACTATTATCCCCACCCTGTCACAATCGGGGTCAGTACCGATAATTAAGTCTACATCCTCTTTTTTCGCCATTTCTATAGCGATGGCAAAGCCTTCTTTGTCTTCAGGATTTGGAGACTTGACGGTAGGGAATGCCGGGTCAGGCTGCTCCTGCTCCTTTACGATAATCACATTCTTCATCCCTAACATCGCAAGAATTCTTCTCACAAGTTTATTTCCCGAACCATGAAATGGTGTATAAATGATTTTAAAGTTATCTGCTACCTTTGCAACGATTTCTTGATTAATGCTTTGTTCTTTTACCTTAGCAAGATACCGTGCATCAATCTCTTCGCCGATTATCTGAATAAATCCTTGTGACTTCGCTTTCTGCTCATCCATCACCTTAACTTCGGTGAAAATATCTATAGAGTCCATCACTGCTAATACGATATCGGCACTTTCGGGAGGAAGCTGTCCGCCATCTTCCCCATACGCCTTATATCCGTTGTATTGAGCCGGATTATGACTGGCAGTAATAACAATACCTGCAATAGTTCCTAATTCTCTTACTGTGAAGGATAATTCAGGCACAGGGCGCAATTCATCAAATACATAGCTTTTGACACCATTGGCAGCTAAAACCTTAGCAGCTTCCATTGCAAATTCAGGGGATTTATATCTGGAGTCATAGGCTATAGCGACTCCCCTTTTTTTAGCTTCTTCTCCCAGCTTGCATATGTAAGTGGCTAGACCTTGGGTTGCTTTTCGGACTGTATAAATGTTCATGCGATTGGTACCTGCACCAATAATTCCTCTAAGCCCGGCAGTTCCAAAATTCAAATTTGTGTAGAATCTTTCTTCTATTTCTTTTTCATTATTCTGTATTTGTTTTAGTTCTTCTTTTGTTTCGTTATCCACGTATAGGCTATTAAGCCAGTGTTGATATTGTTTCATATAACTCATGTTGCTACCTCCCTGCATATATTTACCAGTCATTATGATATAATACTTTCCTTAATTTGTCTATAATGAAAATAAATAAGACCCTATTTAGGGTCTTATTTTATATATTTGCTCGGATTGATGGATTTCATTCTATTTGTTCTGATTTTGTTGAAAGTGAAGGAGTGATAGGATCATCACAAGTACTGGAAAGCTAAGTTTTATGATAACTTATCGAGAATATGACATAGGGACAGGGCCGCAGTGTGGCAAAAAGAGCACCACACAGCAGACCGGTCCCCAAGTCACATTCCCTCTGCTCAAAAACTTGGCACCTTATACTGTCTATTATATAGCCTTTTTGACATTCTCATATTCTTCAATAGTCATATCAAAGTCTTTTAACGCTTATTCTATCTTGAATTTATCGACTGCTGTATTAAGAGCTTGAGTATCCTGTCTTATACTTCTTAAATATTCTTCTATCTGTTGAATAATAGCTGATTGTTCTTCCGTTGAAGCTGCTGCTTGTTGACTTCCTGCACTGAAGCTTCTTGAGACATCAGCCATCTCATGGATTTTACTAAGTGCACTTCTGCAATCATTCTCAATGCCGCGAATAGCATTTATAATTTCCTCAACTCTAGAATAAGCATCAGCACTAGACTGCTTCAATTCATTTAAGTGATTATTAACCTCATTAACAGCATTAACACCATCCCGTGCCTGTACCAATCCACCTTGTATCGTTTGAATCGCTTTTGATATCTCACTCTGCATATTCTTAATAATGTCGTCTATCTGCTTGCTTGCTAGATTTGACTGTTCGGCTAGTGTTCTAACCTCATCTGCTACTACAGCAAATCCTTTCCCGTTTTCTCCTGCTCTTGCCGCTTCAATAGCTGCATTTAGCGCTAATAAGTTAGTTTGACTTGCTATCTGCGATATTGTATCGCTAAAAGATGCGATTTCTCTTGACTTCTCACTTACATGCTGAATAATTGTAGAAGTATCTTCAACCATATCGTTTACTGTATTAACTTTTTGCATAGAAGTCTTAAAAGTTTTTATCACATATTCTGTATTAGACACAGATTTATTTGAAGAACTGTAAACTGAATTAGCATATTCTACTGCTTTCGTAACCTGCTCAAATACTTGATTCATAGATTGGGAGACATCCTCTACTCCTTGTACTTGCTCTAAAGAGCCCGATGCAATCTCATTAATCACTTGAGTAATCTCTTCTGTTGCCTTACTTGTTTCATGAAAACTCTCGTTCAAAAAGGTAATATCTGAAAAGATATTTTTTGTTTTTTGCCGTATATCTTTAGTAATTGTAGTCAAACTGCTTACCATTCCTCTAAATGCTTGTGAGAGCATTCCTATCTCATCACTGCTATTATCTTCAATTACTACTGTAAGGTCTCCTTGTTTAACTAATTCTACCTGTGCTTTCAATTTCTTTACTGAACGCACTAAGAGGATTGATAGAATCCCACTAATTAGTATTCCAATTATTATTATTAGGATGACTAGAATAGCAATACTAACTTTTAAATTATTAAGCTCATTGACAATATCATTCGCATCAAAATCTGCACCAACAATTCCTATCATTTTTCCAGATTGATTTTTTATGGGCACATACGCTGAAACCAAATTGCCCCAAGCCTCAGTCCAGTTTAGTTCATATCCTTCTTGACCCTCAAAACTCGCTTTCATAATATTGCTCAAATCTTCTGATTTTTCTTCATCTCCCAAAAGAGATGCCTCCGCATCATCCATTGGAGTACCATCAACTACATAAATATACTTATTATCTGCCGTTTTTATCATAGTATAAAGGTACTTTAACCCTGTGGCTTCTCGTATGTCATTCAAGCTAGTTCGAAGTTCAATATAATATTTTTCTTCCATATCTTCTTCACTTTGAAGTGTACTAAATTTCTCTGTATCTATCATATTAACCATTGATTTAGTTATAGCTAAAGCTGTACTACTAACTGAATCCTCAATAGCGGTTCTTGCTCTATTTAGTGATAAATATCCTAAGATTAGAGAAGAACATAATATTAACAGAACACAAGTGCCCATGATTTTCCAACCCAAAGTTAAGTTAATTCTTTTTTTCAAATACCATACCCCCAAAAAATATTTTATTTTATGTATAACTACTACTACGCATTCTTTTTGACTTTTGTTTAATAATGCAATATCTTATCATAAAATCCATTTTTAGAATACTTAAATTTTTCATTATTTATGATATGTTTCATTGTTTATAATCTTGAAAGAACGGTATATTTGTTCTAATAGTATCAAGCGCATAAGTTGGTGGGGAAAGGTGAGCTTGGAAAAACTCAGCTTATAGTCTGCTTTTGATTTGACTTCATCGGACAGACCGACAGAGCCGCCGATGATAAAGTTAATGGTGCTTTGACCACTGACGGCTACTTTTTCGATTGTTTGTGATAACTCGAGAGAATCAATCTGCTTTCCTTCAATACACAGGGCGATTGTATAAGAGCCTTCTTTGATGTGGTTAAGGATTTTTTGGCCTTCGGTTGTTCTAACGATTTCTTCTTCCTTTTCGCTGGCGTTGTCGGGAATTTTTTCATCATTGAGTTCTATGATGTCCAGCTTGCAGTATCTGGATAAGCGTTTGGCGTATTCATTGATGCCGC
>JBFWMP010000105.1:0-10064 GCA_050251575.1 Clostridia bacterium | reverse complement strand
CAGAGCAACAATCAGAGGACAAAGAAAAGAATGATGAAAAGAGTAATAATAAGGAACCGGCATCCGAAGCGGCAGACGTAAAAAACAAAAATGAAATACAATCCCAGAGCAATATAAACAATCAAAACAAGTCTCCTTCACCAGCTTCACCGACCGGTCCACTAAAAGTACATTTTATTAATGTAGGTCAAGGAGATGCAATTTTAATTAAAACACCGCACGGCAAGAATATGGTGATAGATGCAGGTGATAACAAATATGCCAATGAGGTAGTGAATTATATTAAAAATGAGAAGGTAAAAAAAATAGATATAGTAGTTGGCAGCCATCCTCATGCGGATCACATCGGTAGTTTAGATGAAATCATTAATTCCTTTGAAATAGGAAAAGTATATCTGCCAAAAGCAAGTCATAATACTCAGACTTTTGAAAATTTACTCCTGGCAATTAAAAACAAAGGATTGAAAGTTACAACAGCTGCAGCAGGTACGAATATAGAACTTGATTCTGAAGTTATAGCAGAAATCATTGCCCCCAACAGCACAAGTTATGAAAGTTTGAACAATTACTCTGCAGTAATAAGGCTTATGTTTGGAGATACTGCATTTCTCTTTAGCGGTGATGCAGAAGATATATCAGAAGAAGAAATACTAAATAAAGGTCATAATATCAAGGCAGACGTATTGAAAGTAGGACATCATGGCAGCAATACATCCACCACTTCCGCCTTCCTAAAAGCTGTTTCTCCTTCATACGGTATTATTATGGTTGGTTCTGACAACGAATACGGTCATCCTACCGTAGAAACATTAAGCAGGCTTAAAGGTGCAGGAGTTGAAATATTTAGAACAGATGAAAGTGGAACAGTTATTGCAGTAAGTGACGGAAGATCTGTTACTTTTGAAACCCAAAAATTTTCTCCTGTCAAGCCCAATGCTCCGCCTAAACAGGAAGAAAAAATTTCTACAGAAAAACAAACTAACGATAATGCTAATACGAATGTCTATATTGATGCAAATGGAAAAGGTTTAATTAAAGGTTCAAAATCTAAAATATATCATATTCCTGGCAGCCAATATTACGACAAAACAACCAATGTTGTAAAATGGTTTAAGACGGTTGAAGAAGCAGAAGTGGCAGGATATAGGGCTCCAAAGAAATGAGGAGATATAAATGCAAGTAACTATCGATAGATTTGAAGGTACTTATGCCATTGTAGAACTCACGGACAAGACGGTAGAGAAAATGCCTAGAGTATTGGTCCCTGGTGCAAAAGAGGGAGATATTGTTGATATAATAATTAAAAACAGTGAAACTGAAAAAAGGACTAAGCGAATAGAACAACTGATGGATGAAGTTTGGTAAACTTAAAAATCTTAACATTTTTCAAGGTGACGCTATGAACAAAAAATTAATATCAGTTTTAAAGTTCTACAAAAATGAAGCAGGGGAAAAGGTATCAATTGTGTTTACAAAAGATTTCTCCGGAGAAGATATTTTTATCATACATTTACATCGGGATAACACCATTCTAATAATAGATAAAGATACTGAAGAATTATCCAACTATACAACACTTGATTTTACTAGTCTTCATTACTATATAAGAAAAGAAGGCAATTATGTAGGAGGACATACACGAATACTAGTTGAAGGCTGCTATAAAAAAGAGTTTTGCTATATTTCCAGTATTGAGGTTATGCCAGATAAACGAAAAAGAGGTAGGGGAAGTTTACTGCTGATATTTTTAGAAACATATATTAAAAGAAATAAGCTCCAATTAGGAATAGAGTACATAGCTTTAATGCCGGCTTCGATAACCAAAGAAGTATCTTTAAAAGCGGTAGAGAACTTTTATATAAAAAGTGGTTATAAACTCAATCAAGATGGTTTCTTCTATAAAAAAGTTAAGGATTGATTTTACATCGAAGATTCATAGTTCCAGCATCTTTTAGAATAACTGAGCTAAGAAAAAACAAATACTTAAAGAAAAGAGGGAAGAGATGGTTATCTGTCATCTTTGCTTGCCAGAACATTATACTAATAATGGAGGGAAAGGGGACCTACGGTATAAGAGGTGTGAGATTTGTGGTTTGATGACTGCCTGTTATGATATACCTGATAATGAATTACAACCTAAGGAAGATAATATAAAAGTTAAGATACAAGAAGAGAAAAAGAAGAATTCTTAATCGAATATCTTCTTTTTTTACACCTTTTTTGTACTTTAGAGTAATATTGACATTAATTTCTTTTGAATTATATCATGAATAATAATGTACTCTCAATAGGTTTTGCAATGTAAATATAAAATTTGCAAACACGAATATATTTATTGACAAAGCAGGTCTAAAAGTATATTATATTTATAAATACAAATAAAATATTTAATAAAACAAATATATTATTAAAGGAAGGTGTCTACCAATGAAAAAAAGACTCATCAGTATGTTAATTGTAGTGCTTCTCATGTTTTCAATAGCATCCCCGGCTCTGGCCGCAGAAAAAAGTCTGACCGATATTCTAATCAATGGCGTGAAGAGCCTTATAGAAAACAAAGTCAGAGATATCTCAGTTATCCGGGACACATTAGAAGAATTAATTGACTACACAATAGCAAAGTTTT
Organism: Clostridia bacterium; assembly: GCA_050251575.1. Taxonomy (GTDB): domain Bacteria; phylum Bacillota; class Clostridia; order SK-Y3; family SK-Y3; genus X23. The sequence goes on along the minus strand of JBFWMP010000105.1, from coordinate 7,438 downwards.
CAGATATCAAAGAAAGCTCATGGTTCAAAGAAACCATCTCCTTCTTAGTGGGTATGGGAGCCATTAACGGGTATGACGATGGTACATTTAAACCGGATGCCACAATCACCAGGGCAGAATTTACAAAGATATTCATGGTAAGCCTGGGGTTCGAGCCAACCACTACAAGTACCCAGCATTGGGCAAAACCATACATAGATGAAGCAACAAAGAAAGGTTATATCGTAAACGGTGAATTTGATAATATCGACAAGAACATCACCCGTGGAGAAATCGCAAGAATGGTAGTACGCAGCATGAACGAGAGCTATCCCGATAATATAAGCAAATACGCACAGCAGATTACCGATTATAGCAGTATACCTTCTCCGTTTAAGGAATATGCACTGAAAGCCTATGTCAAGGGCATTGTTACAGGCTATCCCGATGGTAGCTTTGGAGCAGATAAGACAGCAACAAGGGCAGAAGCTTCTACTATGGTAGTTAGAATGCTTGATGAAAGTAAAAGAATCGTACCTGAGCTGCAGAAGGATATAGCAGATATCCCTTTCCCTGAGACAGACGAAAAAGCAGTGATTGAACGGCTAAAACAAATACCTGTACCGGGTTGGAATAATTTAGATGAAGCTCATGGTGTTTTACTGAAAACTTATGGTTACGATGCAGACCTTTTATTAAATCTTGCTAAAGACTATGCGCATACATGGAATAATTTCGATTATAGAAATCTGCCGGAAAATTTCAAAAGTGAGTTAGCAAAATACCTTTCTTCAACAGCTATTTGGACAAAATCTGACGGTAGTCAAAGAACTACTGAGCAACGAGTAAATGATTTTATTGATGAAATAAAAGAAAATAAAATTATTTTAAAATCAAGATTTATTACAGATTCATCTTTGGTGCACACTGGTGATGAAGGGTGGACAGTTAGAGGAACAGTTCAATTTTACTATGCTTCACCATCTGATACTACATTTCAATGGAAAAAAACTAATATAGAGACAGATAAATGGTATCAATTAGATGTAGATATTGCTTTTGCTAAATTCAACTGGAGTAATGACTATACATTGAACCGAGAAATTAACTTAGGGACACCTGTTCTTACAGATAAGTAGGTGAGAATATATGAAAAATAGAATCGTTGCTTTTTTGCTTATATTTTCTTTTATGCTAGGGATCTTTCCTTCTATACCTGTCATTGCTTTTGAAGATGATGGCGATTTAAGCAGTAATAATGTTAGATTGTTACCTAATAAAATATTAATATCGTCTAATGCTGTTGCAGGGACTTCCGGTATCCGATACAGAACCATTGGTTATAAAGCTTCTATAATAATAGATAAAAAGTATTCCTATATACTGGACTATAATCAGTTAAATGACAATAATTTACGAGAGTATACCATCCCTTTTACAAAAGATGAAAGCACTGATAAGTCCATTAGGAATCTTCTCATCGAAAAGTATCCTTCTGATGCTGCAAAAATTAACGAATATTGGGAACAGGGCGGTAGAATATACATGGATGCTATCATGGTTATTACCGTCAATGGAGAGCCACAGGGCAGCATAAGCGTCCAATCATATATTGGAAAGGTATATGATACACCTGAAGGGATCATTAATGCGCAATATCAGTATAACGGAAAATGGTATCCGGTTCCGTGGGCTGCTGTAACAGTTAAAGAATTACCTTCCCATTTTGGATGGATAGACTTTAAATCTCAAATCGAGTACATGGAAGTAAAGCATCCCGCTATTGATGTTGACTTTGACCTTTTGCCTAAAGTAATGGAATATCAGGGCACAGGCTTTAAGGATAACACTACTGCTGAAAACACAGTAATAAAAAACTGGAGAGCTACTGTTAATAAAGTCGGTGGAGGTAGTGGTATAGTATATCCAAATAAGGAACTAGCTGAAAAAGATTTAGCAAAAGGACTTCCAGAAGGGGAGTATACTATTACAGTTTATGCTGATAATGGAGAAAACGGAGATAATTTTTGTTCCGATCAGGATACAAAGACTATTGTTGTGATTAAGCCTGACCCATTAATTGCGATAGCTATAGAGAAAGCAAAAGATGAACAAGGAAATAAAATAGATACGGCAGAAATTGGACAAACATTTATAATAACCGGTGAAGATAGTTTTGCTAGTAAGGGAGCTAAAATTGTAAAATGGCAGCATTATCTTTCTAAAGGAGAGACCGGAAGTTTCGAATTGGCATCAGAAGAAAAAGAATTTGAAAGCAGCTGTAATGAAGAAACCGTCCTTTATTATTATCTAATTATTGAAGATACAGCAGGAATTACTGCCACATCCTCAGTTATAGCTTTAAAGATTACTGATAACAGTCCATCATTGGCTGATGCCGAAATTTATTCTCCTGATACCTATTATGAAGGGTTATATGAAAGTGTAGGGAATTGGAGCACATTTGAATATAAAGGGGATACCTATAGTGCAAGTGAAGCTCAAAAGAAGGGGATAGGCAACAGCAGTTGGAAGTTCCAAGACTTAGATATAGTAACTAAAGGTAGCAGGTTACAGACTGCAAAATATGAAACAAACGATTGGAAAAGTGCAGAGGGTGGGAAATTGAGATTTTTCACTATCGGGAACAAACAGCTATATTTAAAAGCGAGAGGAAGGGGTAGTGAGGATACTGATACAAAGGCGGTACAAGTAATTCAATTACCAAAAGCGAAAGGTTTAATTGAAGGATACAAAAAAAATAGAGAAGTATATATATACAATCAATCTCTATTTAAGCCTATAGACTCATGGCAGGACGAAGAAAACGGATATATTGATGATAGTAAGACTAAAATCACTATAATAAATATGGAAACCGGACAAGTGGCTACTTCTATCGGTGGGAGCCCCTTTAATGCAAGTTTTGTAAAAGGGGTTACAACAGAGTTTGGGGAGATAGACCAGGGAGATTATACGCATAAGAAATACGATATGACAAAAGTCATTTTTGTTGGTGACGATGCAAGTGATCAAAAAACGGAAAGATTTAAGATCCAAATACAAGTAACAGACAACCGAGGAAAAGTCGATACATGGGAAGAAATAAGAGTGATTGAAGGTGATAAGAAGCCGGTGGCTCTCTTAAAGGGGATATTCAACTATATCAGAAGTCCGATAGATAAAAAAGCTAATACAGATATAGAAGTACATAGCTATTCTTCCGATTTTGACACTACAGAAGATAAAGTCAAGAATAATTTTACAGTATTACCCATCGTGGGAGCACGCAAAAAAGTAGGCTTCAATCCGGACAAGACCGGTGATTATACACTAAGTGTCAATATCATAGAAAGGTTTATAAGTAATATCATTGCAGGGTTAAGAGCGTTTTTGAGTCTAGGAGATGAAAAGCAAGACAATAAAAATTATACAGTAAAGGTAGATAACATTGCTCCAACGGTAAGCTTCAATGCCATTAAGCCTACTCACATTAATATGCTGAGTTTTATTGATGATGTTGATACAACAAAGTTTGATAATGAAATGAATAGTTTTATTAATGATATGTCTAATGAGAATATCAGTGTTAATAATATTCAGAATCTTTTCATTGATGAAGAAGGATGGTTTAAGGTAACTAATCAGGCAGCTATTCCCAATGATATGATTAATGAAGTAAAAACCGCATTAGCAGCAGGGAAGGCAGCAGATATCGTCTTTGATAAAGTAAGTAATAAATATTTTAGGGTAGCAACTACCATAGAAACAAGTAGGAGCCATCGCAATAATGGCAAATATGATTTCAGATATAATGAAAAGCAAAGGATATATGATATTGAAAGTAAGAGTCTCCTTAAAGAAATGCTAATTCCTCGATACTCTTATGGAACAATAGACCAACTAAGATATCATTTTACACCTGCTGAATGGTTTGGAATGACACAACCCTATAAAAACGGTACCCAATATATCATTTTTGAGTACCCAAGATTGAATCCAGATAGAATGGAATTTTATTATTATGAAGAAGGAATAAAGAATACCGTAATCATAACCGCAGATATAGGGGATAGAGTTAGTTATATGACTAATAAGGATTTTTTTGTAGGACAGGATGGAAATACCTACATATTAGCAGAGACTGAGTTTGCGAATCTGTCTATGAATGTCAAAAAATACTTTAGAATCAATACATCTATCCCTTTAAGCCAATACAGTACGAGCTTACAGGCTACAGAAATTACATATACGCAGTATCAGCAAGAAAAAACCAAGAATAACAATTTTCTTACTACTTTAGATAAAATAAAGTTATTGGATAGTGAAGCTGTATCTTCAGCAACTCTTTATGAGCCTAAGACCCATATATCTTATGAGGATGAGAATATAGCTTACTATCAGATATATCAAATGATAAATGCAGCATATTCTGCATTTGCGGCAACAGTAAAAATTAAAGAGTACAATAAAAAAACAAATACCATAAGAGAGCTATTTTCTAAGGATATTGGCTCCTATGTACCAAAGAGTATCCCATATTATGAAATTCTGCAAACCAGTTATATTACCGTAACTAGTGCGGTAATTAAAGGTCAATATGTTGTTACCATCACAGCAGAATATGAAGAAAGTGGCAGTGGTGATGATGAGGGTATTCTATTAAAGTTGCTGCATTTTAATTCTAGTGGTACGTTAGTGAAAAATATGGATATGGTAACGACGTACGACATGATAAGGGGGAACGGTACCGGTATAAAAACATACAGCCCTAATAACCCGGTAGCCGGAATTATACATGGAACAGAATATACGAATGAATTTTATGGTGGTTATTACAATGTAGATACAAAGCAGGGGGCGCTAACACGTTATTATTTGCGTGATCTTGAAGGCTTTAGTAATAAGTATATATTTGCTCCGTATTTTGCAAGCAATAGCGGATATAGAGAGGCATATGTATATAATACTGTTACAGGTAGTGAAATCCTCAAACTAAATAATGGCTATTTTGTTACCTATCCTGACCATGTAAAAAATAAAGCGGAATATATTGATAATGTCCTATATTCCCAAAATTCCGAATTGTATAACCTGTATGTACCGACAAATACAAAGACATTACTGACGAATATTCCTGACCTGACAGTTGGGGATTATCTTACAAACAAAATCTTTACCGTGAAGGATAGTTCTTTATATGTTTATTATTTAGATGGAACTACACCGATTATTAGAAAAGCAGACATTTTTACAGGGGATAGTAGTGTTTCAAATGCACAGGTATATAATCCTGGTGCATTTCCTACACACCCTACAAAGAGTTCTCGTTCTTACGTAAGTGTATATACAAATCCGTACAATGAAGTAAAAGAATATTGGACAGAAGAAGGAATTAAAAATACCGGATATATTAAAATTCGTTATTCTGAAAAGATAACGGACAGCTTAAAAAAGCTAAATAATTATCCTTCCAGTTCATCCGTGGATAATATTTTTACAATCGCTACGAGTAAGAAACTTGACCTAACCAACTTAGGAGTTACAAAGATACTTCAAAAGATCGAGGAAATTAATACGGACAGGGGATATACTGGTGATAAAATAATTAAGGTTATTTTTTTGGATATTGGCGGTAATAATGCGACATATGCACAGCAGTTAACTACAGCTACCGGAGGAGCATACTATAACTGTACGAATAATACTGATGCATTGGCAAGGCTTGGAGACTATATAAAAACCAAAGCTACACCAATTCAAGCTACAGGTACTGTCAATATAAAAGTTGGAGATATAATACAACTTAATGGTCAGGCAAATGATTATGAAGGTGACCCTATTACGATCGAACAATATCGTTCCCAAGGTAAAACATGGAAAACTTTTGCGACTGGCATTCAAAACTTGGGAAACAATAAGTTAAAATTTACTCAGCAGGGTACATTCATCCTTGAGTTTAGGGCAAAGGATGCACCACCGACTGTAAATATTGATACATCTAAATATTCTAATACAGCGCAGTTAACCGTTATAGTAGGTGATGGCAGCATAGTAGAACCACCTACACCATTACCGCCGGATATAGCATTAACAATCAAAGGAAGTAAAGCTGACGGTAGTTGTGTGGAAAGACATCGGGTAGACTTTATTGTAACAGGTTTTCAAGGAACTAATCTTATAAATTGGAGCACTTTAAATATCCAGTTTAACCAAACAGACTATTTACCTTATATGAAGCCTAAACAAGCACAATTTTCAAGGATATTTAAAAATACCGGTCTTCACAGTGTAACTATTACTATTAAGGATACAACAGGCTTAACGACTACAAAGACATTTCCTTTCACTGTATATGCAGACTTACCACCGATAGCTGGATTTAGTATTAGCGGTAATGGTCGAAGAAACATGGAAGGCTATGCAGAATTTGATTTAACTGAAAATGTTAGCAGCTCAGACGATACGATTGGCAGCATAGAATATTTCAGTCCAGGAACGAAGTATATCATAGATGACAGTGGTAATGTAGTATCAAACGGAACAGTAGACTATCCGGTATTTATGGTAGGAAGCAAGCTAACGCTTCAGGAAGTAGGGACTAAACAAATTAAGCAAGTCGTTAAAGAATATTATGAGAATGGTATCGGACTTGATGGTGTTGATTTAAACCTGGATGGTTATAGGATTTTCAAAACGGCACAAACTGTACGAAATCCCGAAGTAATCAATGTAGCGCCAACCCTAACCTATAGCGTATCACCTAATATTATTTTGAAAGGCAGTAGTGTTGCTCATGAAGTAAGTCTGATGGACGATACAACATTGGGAGATACTATAAAATACAAGTTTATACATGAAGCCAATCTTCAAAACAATGATGGGGTAGATCCTCAAAATAATATTTTAACTGACGCACCTACTAGTACCCTTGTTAAAAAAGGCTTATATACTTTTTATGCCCAGGCAACTGATGAAGATGGAGAATCCACAGGATTAGTAAACGGTGGCCAAGTTAAGGTTGTCAGTGAACCGGTAGCCGATTTTGAATTAGTGGCAGAACCATTGAAGAATGATGGCGAAAATAGGGAATTGCATGACGATATATTTAATGCCGGCAGCACTATTACTATTCAAAATCTTAGTAGAAATGATGACTATGGCTTAACTCTTAATAACCATGGTATCAAATATACAAAGATTGAGTACAAAAAGGTAGGGGAAGATAAGTATACCACACTGTTTGAAGCAGATAACCTTACATTTTACTTGTTTGAATATCATTTACCAACTATTAACGAAAGAGCAATTTATGAAGTAAAATTAACAGTTCGAAGCGTAGACGGCTTTGAAAATGTCAAAACGAAGTATTTTACCTTATTAGAATTAAGAATGGATGCTTCCCTCACCCCCGACACAGTGTATGCGTCACAAAAATATAAAATTAAGGCTGTTTTAA
>JBFWMP010000104.1:3520-10094 GCA_050251575.1 Clostridia bacterium | reverse complement strand
CTGAAGTATATGATGCACTTTCTCAGCTAAAGGATGAAGTGAAAAAATACAAGATTAAAGAAAAAGACACGCTGTGGGGAATAGCACAGATCTATAAGACTCCTGTTGAAGAAATTATTCGTATTAACCCGGGATTAAAGGAAGATATCCAGCCCGGTCAAGAAATCAATCTGACCGTGCCTGAGCCGGTACTGGGGATAGAAACCAGGGAAGTGATAGCGTATAATGAGGATATTCCATTTGAGGTGAAGGAGATTCAAGATTCTGATCTCTATCAAGGTAGAAGGACGATAGTTGATAAAGGTTTTAACGGTGAGCAGAAGGTTGAAGCAGAAATTATAAAAGTGAATGGCATAGAGACCGGAAAAGAAGTTATTAAAACTTATGTATTGTCAGAGCCTAAGATACAGACTGAAAAGGTAGGAATAAAAAAACTTCCGCCTAAATATGGAACGGGTGTATTCCGTCGTCCGACATACGGAATAATTACATCCAGGTTTGGCAGTCGAGGCAGGGAGTGGCATACCGGTATTGATTTGGCAGGAAACACCGGTGACCCCATCTATGCTGCCGACGGGGGCAAGGTGATATTTGCAGGCCGGCAGGGGAATTACGGTTTATTAGTAAGGATTAGTCACGATAATGAATATATCACTTACTATGGTCATTGCAGCAAGCTGCTGGTTCAAGTAGGGCAAAGAGTTGCAAAAGGCGAGCTTATAGCTAAGGTCGGGAATACCGGTCGAAGTACCGGACCTCACGTGCATTTTGAAGTGCGTAAAGACGGTACACCGGTGAATCCATTGAATTATTTGAATAATTAGTAAAAGTTTTAAATGGAGTATGTGACTTGGGGACTGCAGAACAGTCCCCATTTGTCTGTCATTCTGAATGAAACGAAGTGTAATGAAGCATCTTCAAAACGATTGAAATGCTAAGATCCTTCGCTGCGCTCAGGATGACATCTTGAGACAGCCTCATTCTTTCTATAAACTTGTACTTGAAAGTATAGTATATAATTTGATACAATAGTAAATAAGCTAGGGGTTTGAAGTTTGGAGTTTGGGGTTTGATAATTTCCCCACTCCCCACTATCCACTCCCCACTAACGTGGAGGTATAAATGAACAGAAAAATTTTAGTTGTAGATGATGAGAAACCAATTGTAGATATATTGAGATTTAATTTGAAAAAGGAAGGTTACATGGTGGTTGAAGCCTATGATGGCGAAGAAGCTGTTAGTAAAGCCTTAAGCGAAGATCCGGATTTGATTCTTTTGGATGTAATGCTTCCCAAGATGGATGGATTTGCTGTGTGCAAAAAAATAAGGGAAAAGCTTGCCACCCCTATTCTTATGCTTACTGCAAGAGAAGAAGAAGTGGACAAGGTGCTTGGACTTGAATTAGGTGCTGATGATTATATTACAAAGCCATTCAGTGTGAGAGAGCTTATGGCAAGAGTTAAGGCTAACCTTCGCAGGGTCAATACGGACACTGCCGCTGTAAGTAATGGGGAGTCCAATATAAAAATTGGAAGACTGATGATTGATATGGAGCGCTATGAAGTGAAAAAGGAAGGTGTCGTATTAGAGCTTACGCTAAGGGAATTTGAATTAGTTAAGTTTCTTGCAATGCAGCCTACGAAGATATTCTCCAGGGAGAATCTTCTTGAAAAGGTATGGGGTTACGAATACTATGGAGATGTACGTACAGTTGATGTAACAGTAAGAAGATTAAGGGAAAAAGTAGAAGATAATCCGAGCAGCCCACAGTACATTATGACTAAAAGAGGTGTAGGATACTACTTTAATAATAATTTTTAGGGCGGATGGAAATGTTCAGAGGGATTCAATGGAAACTGGTAATGATGTTTGTGCTTCTTGTGGTTTCTGTTATTATTGTAGTTGGCACTGTTTTGGTCGGGAATGTATCCAACTTTTATCATGATGATTTTAAGACTAAAATGGATCGCGTGTTTAACAATGAAGATATAGATTTTGTTAGTGCAGTCGGCAGTACGGATCAGTTGGACGAAAAACTCAAGAGTTATATAGGAATGCTTGGTATTGATACCTACCGTAATTATTTTATATTAAATTCATTAGGCGGAGTCTATAGATCTTCTAATATAGAATTAGCAGGAAACCTTGAATATTCAGAGAATATGATTAAGGCAATGCGAGGCAAGAGGACGACGGAAGTAAGGAATGCCAAAGAATATATGGATTATGCCGTACCTATTATGGCTGATGGTGAAGTGAAATATATCATATATATCAGGGATGAAAAGAACGATCTTAGAGAAATGACGGGGGGGTTGTTCCGAATCATCCTTAATGCAATCGCTTTTGGTTTGGTGGTCTCTATTGTTTTAGGTTTTTTTCTGTCCAGTACCATTACCACTCCGATTGCTTCTTTGACTCGCAAGGCAGAAAAGATGGCTGCAGGAGATTTTGAACAGATATTAGAAGTGAAATCTGACGACGAGATAGGGAAGCTGACGAATACTTTTAACTATATGGCTTCAGAACTAAAGCATAATTTGGAGGCCATAGCCAGTGAAAAAAATAAGGCGGAGATGATCCTGCTGAATATGACAGATGGGGTTATGGCATTTGATGTAGAGGGCAGTTTGATTCATGCGAATCCTACTTCGCAAAATATGGTTAATATCAAATCTTTAGAGGATATTCATTTTGATGAGTTTTTTAAACAGCTGAATGTCGATATTTCTTTAGGGCAGCTTGTCTATCTTGAACATAATAAGACGTTGGAACGGCAGATTGAATTAAGAGACTTGCATCTAAATGCTTCCTTCGCTGCATTCAAGATTGAGAAAGAAAAGGTGGGTGGAGTAGTCGTTGTGTTTCAGGATATCACTGAGCAGCAAAAGCTGGATATATCAAGGCGTGAATTTGTTGCAAATGTATCTCACGAGCTGAGGACACCGCTGACATCCATTAAAAGCTATACAGAAACCTTGCTTGATGGGGCGCTGAGTGACCGGGAAACGGCAGAAAGCTTTTTGAAGGTAATAGATAATGAGTCGGATCGGATGACAAGACTAGTAAAGGATTTGCTGATTTTATCCAAACTAGGGGATAAACAAATACAATGGAATAAGAGCTATTTTTCAATGAAGCAGCTTATTGATGAGGTAGTGGAAAAGCTTTCATTGAGTGCTAAAAGTCAAAAGCATGAGCTTTCTTTTACGCTAACGACTTCTCTGGCTGATGTCTATGGTGACAGGGATAGAATTGAGCAGGTGCTAAAAAATATTATATCTAATGCAATAAAGTATACGGCCGATGGAGGTAAAATCTCTATATTTACAGGATGTGTATATAATGAGGTCTATGTAAAAATTAAAGATAATGGAATAGGAATTCCAAAGGAAGATCTGTCAAGGATATTTGAAAGGTTTTACAGAGTGGATAAGGCTCGTTCCAGAGAAATGGGAGGGACCGGTCTTGGCTTGGCAATTGCCAAGGAGATTGTTCTTGCTCACAATGGAACAATAGAGATAGATAGCGAACCTGACCATGGTACAGAAGTAACTATAAACCTGCCTGTTATCTAAAGCTTAATATGTAAATTGTTCTTAATTCCCATGTAACCAATTTGTAACAATCATCGTGTATAATAGATATAAGATAATAAGTATATTATGATGTTTTATATAAAGAGGTGAAGAAATGATTAAGCGCCTATTACAAGCTATGATAGTCCTAATAATACTATCTATTGCAACGGTTGGTTTTGCTGCACCGGATGAGATGGAGACAGATGATGTTGGTACAGCGACAGACTTGATTACAATTGTTAGTCATGAAGAAAAAAATATAACAACCTATAATGATAAGGAAATATTATCCGGTTCAGGGCAGGAAGGAGTTACTATAACTCTTTATGTATATAATGCTGAGGCTGATAATTATAAAAAGGTTATCCTGACGGAAGATGATGTTGAAAAAGCACTTGAGATAGAACTAGGAGCATCGGGATTATTTGCTCATGAGTTGCAATTAAGTGAAGGTGTTAATCGTTTTGCATTGAGAGCTGAATTGAATGAAGATAAGTATCAGGTTGAAAAGCTGGAATTTGATTATAAAAAAGGCTTTGTAAATACTATAAAAGATATATCTATTGGCTTTAAGGATGTTAAGGATTTGTTCAATAATATTAAAAAATAGAAATGTGCATTTGCAATCTCAATGTATAATATAGGAGATTGATACAATTGAAAAGAGATAAGATAAAAACCTTAATACTTGTGTTATTAGTAGCAAATAGTTTGTTTCTTACATCACAGATATGGTTTAGCAAAGAATTATGGTCGCAAGACTATAATTTTTTTGCTAATTGGAGAGATAATATTGTTATTGATAGTATAAGACAAGTAATGCCATGGATGGCGAAAGAAGGGCAGGAGAATATCCGGTTGCAGGACAATTCATATATGCCACAGAGAATCGTAGTCAATTATGGCAATAATAGAGCCATTCATGTTAATGGAAATAATATATATAATGATTATCTTGAGGAAGTATCAAAAATGTTGGAGATGCTTTTTAAGGGTGAGCAGGAGTTAAGGTACCGGCAAATAGAATCAAAGGATGAATGGTTGGATGCATTGAAGCAAAAATCAATATATATTGATTTGCGTGCGCCTTATAGGACTAGACATATCGGACAGTTCTTTGGACTTAAAGAAACACCTTTGTCTAATCATTTGAAAGAACTTAAGGAATTGATTATCCTTCCGGGAGAGCCTACATCCGGTGACATTATTTGTTATATAAAAAATAATCAGGATGGATCAGTCTTCAAGTATTATCTCAAGTATGATAAAAGCAATATTCATCAACTTTTGCAGAAGTACGCATCTTCTGTTTCGGCAAGTTATAGATTTTCTTTTGAGCTAGGATTTGACAAAAAACAAAATAGCAAGCTGCAAGTGGACTCCTTTGTTTTGTTCCCATTTAGCAAACAACAGGCTAGTGCACTAAAAGGAACGAATCCTATTGATATGGAAAATGATATAAAAGATATTTTAAGAGTATTTAAGTATAGTACGAATAATTTGCGGAAATATACCGAGCTTGATGATACGGTAGTATATGTCGAAAATGATAGCACTTTAAAGATTCATCCCAATGGGTTGATTGAGTATGATGCAATTCAGGAAGATAAGGGATTGCTTCTTAGCCGTTTTCTTTCATCGGAGGAGAATGCGTTACCTCCTTTTCGTCAATCAGTAGGTATGGCGGTCAATCTTATGAACAGTATTCAGGGGGCAGATTATATACAGTTATCTTCGGCAACAGAGGATTCAAGCAAGCCCGGAAGCTATAAATTTACCTTTAACTATTTTTATGAAGGCTTACCGGTTAGAATGAAGCTGGACAATATAAAGCTGAATGATGCTGTAAGTGTAGAAATAATCAATGGCAGGTTAAAAAGTTATCATCACTATGTAAGAAGCTATCAACCGGTAAAAAACGTTGGGATTGATGCTCCGGTACCTTATGTACTGGATAATATTTTTAAGCTGATAAATAATAGTCAGAATGAAATTAAGATTACCGATTTGTTTTTAGATTATGAAGAGCATGGCACTGAAGAAATCCTTGAGCCGCAGTGGGGAATCAAGATAGAAGGAAATAAGAACATATTTACTATGCCGACGGCAAAATGAAGATTTGAGGGAAGGATTATGTATTGGTCTAGGGTAAAAACGATTCTAATTATATTGTTTTTATGTATTAACATTTTTTTGTTAATCAGCATGATGGTATCTGTCAACCAGACGATTACCATTAGTTCTGATGCCTTGGAGGATACTGTTGAGGTGTTAAAGAGAAACGGTATAGAGATAGATAAGAATATTATTCCTACTAAGATGTCTCATATGCCTTCGCTTAAGATGGAAAATCCAGTACGGCACCCGGTCGCTCTAGCAGAAATGATGATTGGTGCAGGCTTTGAGCAGGAAATAGAAGGCAGTGAATATAAGTTTGTTTTAAATGACAAGGCATTAATCGTTCGTGGATGTGAGTTTACCTATAGCGATAAAGCGTCGGATATGGATATGAAAGCGCTAAATCAGACGAACGCGGAAGAATATGTGAGGAAGATTCTTCTTGAGAGCTTTAAATTTGACTTGCAATATGCTGCCCCCGGGATAGTGAAAAAAGTTCAAGATGGCAGATTCACGGTTATGTTTCAACAGGAATATGCAAAAAAGCGTATTTTCAGCAATTATATTATTGTAGATATATCAGCTAAGGGTGAAATAGATATCAAGGGATATTGGTTAATACCAAAAGGGTTTACATCAGAAAAAATTCCTGTGCGTCATGTAACAAGCATATTAATTGATTTTATTAAGAATTCTGATAGACCGCAAGATCAGACGGTAACAGTAACGGGTATAGCACTGGGTTATCATCGTGTAGATATGAATGATGTATATGTTAAGGAAACTATGGCAGCACCGGCATGGAGGATCACTACCGACGACGGTAATGTATATTATTATGACGCTGCAACAGGAAAGTATGTGCCAATGTAGAA
>JBFWMP010000104.1:1808-3420 GCA_050251575.1 Clostridia bacterium | reverse complement strand
ATCGTGTAGATATGAATGATGTATATGTTAAGGAAACTATGGCAGCACCGGCATGGAGGATCACTACCGACGACGGTAATGTATATTATTATGACGCTGCAACAGGAAAGTATGTGCCAATGTAGAACAGGTAATGTCATTCTGAGCGGAATCGGACTTGGGGACTGGTCTGCTGTCAGGCCTGATTTTCTTCATTGGGGACATTCCTCTAAAGAAGGTGTGTCCCCTGACCTTAATACTGCGGCCCTGTCCTCATGTCAGATTCATTTCCAATTTGTTCCTTAAAAAATTTTTGCTTTAAATTATCTACTTGTAATGTTATAATAAGTCTGTTGATATTATCGAGAGAAGGTGTTTTTTCCTTGGGAAAGCTCATTATTGCAGGGGGTAATAGACTGAAGGGTGAGGTTACCGTTAGCGGTGCGAAAAATGCAGTTGTTGCCATTATTCCTGCGGCGTTGCTGGTAGAAGGGGTATGTAGAATTGAAAATGTACCCGAAATAAATGATGTAACTATGATTGTAAACATGTTAAAGCAGCTTGGTGCTGACGTTAAATACATAAATAGCAATACAATAGAAGTAAATTGTTCGATGGTTAGCAGTTATACAGCTCCTTATGAAATGGTAAAGAAGATGCGTGCTTCTTACTACTTGTTAGGGGCATTGTTAGGACGTTTTAATAAAGCAGAAGTTGCTTTCCCAGGTGGTTGTGATTTTGGGGTAAGACCTATTGATCAGCATATCAAGGGGTTTGAAGCGTTGGGGGTTACCGTGGAACTGGAGCATGGTGTTATATACGCAGCTGCTGATAAAATCACTGCGGCACAAGTCTACATGGATGTGGTAAGCGTAGGGGCTACCATCAATATCATGCTTTCAGCCGTAAAAGCCGATGGCATCACTATTATTGAAAATGCGGCAAAAGAACCGCATATCGTAGATGTAGCTAATTTTTTGAATGCAATGGGTGCAAACGTGAAAGGTGCAGGGACTGACGTTATTAAAATCAAGGGTGTGGATAAATTATCAGGAGGTACCTATTCTGTTATTCCTGATCAGATTGAAGCAGGAACATTCATGATTGCTGCAGCTGCCGCCGGTGGAGATGTTGTCATTCGTAATGTCATTCCAAAGCATCTGGAATCTATCACTGCTAAGTTGATTGAAATGAATGTCAATGTAGATGAATATGATGATGCTATCAGGGTATGGAGAATGGACAAGCTTCTGAGAGCAAATATAAAAACATTGCCTTATCCGG
This sequence comes from Clostridia bacterium, assembly GCA_050251575.1. Taxonomy (GTDB): domain Bacteria; phylum Bacillota; class Clostridia; order SK-Y3; family SK-Y3; genus X23. The sequence continues at coordinate 2,157 of JBFWMP010000104.1, read as the reverse complement.
GTTTCCCTACCGATTTGCAGCCGCCAATTGTTGCTTTGCTGGCAGTGGCGGAAGGTACGAGTATTGTTACAGAGGGAGTGTGGGATTCTCGCTTTCAGTATGTAGATGAACTAAAACGCATGGGTGCAAATATAAAGATAGAAGGAAGAATAGCAGTAATAGAAGGAGTACCTCAGCTATCCGGCTCACCGGTAAAGGCGACGGATCTTCGCGCAGGTGCAGCCATGGTGATTGCAGGTATGATTGCCGAAGGCGTCACTGAAGTATATGACCTCAAGCATATTGACCGAGGCTACGAAAACTTTGAAGCAAAGCTCCGAAGCCTAGGCGCAGATATTAAAAGAGTGAA
>JBFWMP010000104.1:0-1708 GCA_050251575.1 Clostridia bacterium | reverse complement strand
TATGATTACATTCTGTTCGTTATTTAGCGGAAGCAGTGGTAATGCTATATACATTGCAAATGAAAACACTAAAATTCTAATTGATTGTGGAGTAAGCGGCAAGCGTATTGCCGCTTCTTTAGCGACTATGGATATACAAGCGTCAGAAATAGATGCTATTCTTGTAACTCATGAGCACAAGGATCACACACATGCGGTGGGGATTATGTCCAGAAGATATAATATTCCTATCTATGCAAATGAAAATACCTGGGAAGGCATGCAAAACGATATCGGTACTATAAAGCCTGAACACAGAAGGTATTTTAATACTCATGCAGACCTTTGCATCAAAGACATCTGCATTCATCCATTCTCTATCCCCCATGATGCGGCTGAACCGGTTGGGTATAATTTTTATATAGACAACAAAAAGATAACGCTTGCTACAGACATTGGTCATATCGATGAGAGTTTAATTGCACAGCTTGAAGGCAGTGAAATGATTTTAATAGAATCAAATCATGATGTAGAAATGTTAAAATCCGGTTCATATCCTTATTTTCTTAAGCGGAGAATATTAGGTGAGCATGGACATCTTTCCAATGAAGCAGCAGGAGAATTAGTAGCTCACCTTGCCCTCAAGGGAACAACACGCTTTCTTTTAGGGCATCTGAGCAAAGAAAACAATTTTCCGCAATTAGCCTATCAAACCACATATAATGAGCTGGAAAGCAGAAAAATAAAGGTAGGAAAAGACGTGCTCCTAGAAGTAGCAGACCGAGAAAAAAGAAGCAAGATATATAATTTGTAGAATCGAATTTACCTGTAAACTTTAGGGAATAATTGTGATATACTGAATAAGAGGTGATTTGTGATGAAAAAGTATAATTTTACAATTCTTATAGAGAAAGATGAAGATGGCATATACATTGCTTCAGTTCCTGCGCTCAAAGGCTGTTATACTCAGGCCAAGACAGTAGAGGAGCTGATTCCAAGGATAAAAGAAGCTATAGAACTTTGTTTAGAAGTAGAGAAGGATGAATTGCTTCAAAATCAATTTATAGGAGTCCAGCAGGTAGAGGTTGTGATATGAGCAAGTTAACTATAATCTCTTATCTTCTCTTGTTCCATTTCACGGAGAAGATTTAGGAAGAGGACTAATAAGAAAAATTTTAAAAGATATTGACATAACTATCGAAGAATATGAAGACCTTAGAAAGACTATATAAGGGATTATATAAGGCATCAAATTTTTGAGCAGAGGGAATGTGACATGGGGACTGGTCTGCTGTCATGCTTGGGTTTCTTCATTGGGGACATTCCTCTAAAAGAGGTGTGTCCCCTGACCTTAATACTGCGGCCCTGTCCCCCGTGTCATGTTCGCGATAAATTAGCACAGATTATCGAAGTGAAGCTTGGGGATACGAGCCCCAGACTCCGAGCTCCAAGCTCCAAGCTCCAAGCTCCAAGCCCCAAGCTCCAAGCTCCAAGCTCCAAGCTCCAAGCCCCAAGCTCCAAGCTCCAAGCTAACAAAGGAGAACCATATGCTAACCATTAGACTCATCACCATCGGTAAAATAAAAGAAAAATATCTCACCAGCGGCATCAATGAATACGCCAAACGCTTATCCAGATACTGCAAGCTGGACATCATAGAACTCAATGATGAAAAAATTCCCGACAACGCCAGCGAAAAGGAAGAAGAAATCGTTAGAACAACCGAAGG
>JBFWMP010000103.1:7365-10310 GCA_050251575.1 Clostridia bacterium | reverse complement strand
CTGACTGCTGCTTAAGATAAGGCCCTGTAATAAAGAACGCAGCAGGAGTCTGATTTTCTTTTAATACATCAAGTATCTTGGGAGTATATCCATTCTCATATCCTTCATCAAAGGTAAGATATAATACTTTTTCCTCCGTATTATGGCGAAAGATACCATCATACTTCTTCAGCATCTGATCGTATTGACTATCTATGGTAGGAGGCTTATCCTTATTTCTTCTGTACCACCATCCATATTTCTTATTATCAAATTTTGAAAACTCCCCAGTAACCTTCTTTGTATCCGGTTCTACTACAGGCTTTACTACAGGTTTTACATCCGCCTCCGTATTCTTTTCAGGCTCAATGCTTTCATTCTCTTGCAGCTTGTCATCCTGTTCAGTCTTTGATTCTGTATCTTCTTCCGGCTGCTTCACCTCAACCGTAGGCCTCGTACTGGGAACTTCTATTTCAATATTCTTATTGTAGTCATCCTCAGCTTTTGTAGTACATGATGTCAAAATTGCTGATAAAATGATTAGTAGAGCTGCTTTTTTTAAAAATATTAACCTCATGACTCCCCAACTTTCAACTTAATATCTATATATCTATTGTAATATATTAAGTTACGAATGTACAGGAAAAATACAGAGAAACTGCTAAGTCTCTATATCTTATCAAGTTTAGTCAGCATAAAAGGAATGATATGCTTTATATGCCATATGCACATCAAGCTTACCGGCAATTTCTAAAGGAGCGTGCATTGAAAGCAGCGCTACACCGCAGTCGATTACATCGACACCCAGATTGGCTACAAATTGTGCTATGGTTCCTCCGCCTCCCTGATCCACCTTTCCTAATTCCCCGGTTTGCCAAACAATATTATTTCTATTAAATAAAGATCTTATCTGCCCCACAAATTCTGCATTTGCATCACTAGATTCTGACTTTCCTCTTGAACCGGTATACTTTGTAATAACAATCCCTTTATTGATATAAGGAGCATTTCTCTTGTCCTGAACCCCTTCATAATTAGGATCCACTGCTGCACTAACATCAGCAGAAAGACACTTCGAATTCTGCAAGGTTTTTCTCAATAAAATATCATTATAAACGTCGGAGCTTAGCTGGCACATCTCTGCCAGCACATCCTCCATAAATCTCGACTGCATCCCTGTATTCCCCATGCTTCCGATTTCTTCTTTATCTACAAGAAGACACACGGCTGTCTGACTGCATTGCTCGATATCTAGAATTGCTCTTAATGCCGTATATCCACATACTCTATCATCATGTCCGTATGCTCCTACCATACTCCTATCCAAGCCGATATCCCTTGCTTTGAAGGCAGGCACAAGCTCTATCTCCGCGCTGATAAAATCCTCTTCCTTGATACCGTATTTTTGATTAAGCAGTTGTAAAATATTTAGCTTGATCTTCTCTTTGACCTTTTCATCTTTATACGGGATGCTGCCAAATAAGATATTAAGTCCTTCTCCGGCAATCCCTTCACTCATCTTTTTTTCCATCTGCTCCTTTGCCAAATGAGGAAGCAAATCCGTAATGCAGAAAACCGGATCATTATCATCCTCTCCGATAACAATATCTAGTTTTTGTCCGTCATTCTTGATGATGACGCCATGCAAAGCCAATGGCAATACTGTCCATTGGTATTTCTTGATTCCTCCATAGTAATGTGTCTTAAGTAAAGCCATTCCGGAGTCTTCATACAAAGGATTCTGTTTAAGATCTATTCTTGGCGCATCCATATGTGCCCCTACGATGTTGACACCTTCCTGCAAACTCTTCTCGCCGATTACTGCGAGCATAATCGCTTTGTCTCTGTTCACTGCATATATTTTATCACCTTTGCTCAACTTCTTATTAGATTTAGCAACTTCATCAAGAGCTATAAAGCCTTTTACCTTTGCTAATCTAATTGCTTCAATAATACATTCCCGCTCTGTTTTTCCTATATCAAGAAACTTCTTATAGTCTTCGTTAAATTCAAATATCTGTTTTTCTTCTTCCTGGGATGTCTTTTGCCAACCATCCTGAGGTTCATACTTTAATTCATCCCATACTTTCTGTCCCTGGCTTTTATCCTGTTCGCTCATATTGTCCTCCTATTATACATTTAATGATACTTAAAAGCTATTTTCTTCCTTACTAATAAATTATATACGCATAAAACAATTAATCAAGCACAAAATAGTGAAAAATAAGATTATTGAGATTGACGCTGATAGGTGTTATGATATTATCTAGCATAAAATTTGTTATAAAGGACTGATGATTTTGCACGACTATCATATTCACTCTTCTTTTTCCGGCGACTCCCAAATGGCTATGGATACCGCCTGTGAAAAAGCAATCTCACTCGGACTAAAAGAAATTGCATTTACCGACCATGTAGATTTTGATTATCCTGACTTTGATAACGTATTTATGATTGATTATAAACAGTATTATAAACAATACCGTGAACTAAAAGAAAAATATAAAAGCAGGCTAAAGATAGTTCTTGGCATTGAAATAGGGATACAGCCTCACATTTATCAAGAAACCTTGGCACTTCTTCATAAATATCCTTTTGACTTTATTATATTGTCTACTCATGTTGCAGATAAGCTCGAATTGCATACAGGTGATTTCTGTAAAGGGAAAAGCCGTGAACAAGCTTATACGAGATATCTTGAATGTGTAAAAGAAGCTGTATCGACATTTAATCTATACAGTGTACATGGGCACCTAGATCTCATCCGAAGATATGGCGGCTATAAAGAAAATTACTTTCATGAAGATGAATTCAATGACTTATTGGATTATATCTTGCAAACTATTGCGCAGACAGGGCATGGACTTGAAATCAATACATCCGGATTCCGCTATGGTCTGGGTTCTCCCATGCCAACACTCCATATTTTAAAACGTTTCAAGCAATTGGGAGGAGAAATTGTCACT
>JBFWMP010000103.1:0-7265 GCA_050251575.1 Clostridia bacterium | reverse complement strand
TGTGGAATACATTATGATAACCAATTCACCTTATTATCCCAAATGAGCAATAATTTCTTTTATCACCATATCGGTACTAATCCCTTCTGCCATGCCCTCAAAATTCAAGAAAATCCTATGTCTGAGCGCAGGAAATGCTACATATTTAATATCCTCAAAGGATACATTATATCTTCCTTCCATTAAAGCTTTCACTCTTGCGGCACTGATGATCGCTTGAGCACCCCTGGGACTTGAACCATAGCGGACGAAATCTTTAGTCACTTTGGGTGAATCCTCGTTTTCGGGATGTGTCGCAATAATCACTTTTAAAGCATATTCCATTACAGGCTTTGCAATAGGAACATGCCGAATCACTTCTCTCATTTTAAGAATCTCTTCTCCTGAAGTCATATGACTATACTCCTGATGCATTCCGCCGGTAGTAAGGTTTACGATTTCATGCAACTCTTGCAGAGAGGGAAATTGAACATTTAACTTAAACAGAAAACGGTCCATCTGTGCTTCGGGAAGCGGATAAGTACCTTCCATCTCAATAGGATTCTGTGTAGCTAAAACAAAATATGGCTGTGGCAAGGAGTAGGTATTATTTCCAACAGTAACGGTCTGCTCCTGCATCGCTTCCAATAAAGAGCTTTGTGTTTTTGGCGTTGCCCTGTTGATTTCATCTGCAAGAACAATATTGCTGAAAACAGGGCCTTTTTCAAATCTAAACTGACTTGAACCGTCCGCACCACGTTGGATAATATTTGTTCCTACAACATCCGCCGGCATTAAATCCGGAGTAAATTGTATTCTCGAAAAATCTAATCCCATTACCTTGCCAAGTGTTTTAACAAGCTGCGTCTTTCCTAATCCCGGCATACCCTCCAATAATACATTCCCACCTGAAAAAACGCATATTAAAACCTGTCTGACGATATCCTTCTGTCCTATAATATGCTTAGAAATTTCTTCTTCAATCTCTCTAACCATAATATTAAATTCTTGTAAGTCACTTCCATTGATCTCCATACATACACCTCTATTCTAATGATGAAAAATATTCCTCTACTAAGCTTCTCATTCCTGTTGGGATTGAACTTCTTTGAACACTCTGCATTGCTTCATATTTATATTGCTGATATACCTCATTGTACGGAAGGGATTCTCCCCTTAAGATTGGTCCGTTATCCACCTCTATCTGCTGTACCTGTCCAGAGTCATTTTGCGTACCGCTGACATTCGATACTTCTCCCTCTCCACCTAATCTTTTTGAAGTAAATATCTGCTCGTAATCTCTTACATGCTTTTCACCAGGTGCCTTTCCTTGTCCATTACCACTAGAACTGCCGCTACCTCTGCTATCACTGCCATTACCGGTTCCGCTTCCGGCACCGCTTCCTCCTGTACCGCTTCCGTTCCCGCTGCCTTGTCCGTTTCCGGTTCCGGAACCGCTCCCTGAGTTAGAACCCGGCTGATTTCCTTGGCCATTACCTCCCTGACCGCTGCTCTGTGAACCATCGGTGCTCCCCTGTGAAGAAGGACTCAAACCGGACACCAACGTAGGATTTTGCAGTTGTCCCGGTGCCGCACCCGAAATACTTGACCTTGACTGCTGCATTGCAGACGCCAGCTGTTGAACTGCCTGATTCAAGGCCGAACTTTGAGCCATCCTACTCATTAATGCACTCAGATTAGCCATCTGCTGCGAAGAATTCCCACTTTGCATACTTTGAGCCAACTGCTGTAGTGCATCGGCAAGCTGAGGATTAGATGCAATCTCCTGTGCCAGCTTTTCAATGCTTTCAGCCATTTTCTCCAATTCTTGCTCATTCATTTGTTGAAGCCTCTCGGCAAATTCTTCAAGCCTTTTTTCTATTTCATCATACTGCCCTTTTTTCAATGCCTCTCCAAGTTCTTTTGTCGACTCAAACTGGGATAATCTTTCTCCCAGTTTGGATAAGTCCTTATCCATATGTTTTTGTTGGATGTCACTTAACTTATTTTGTGCTCTTGCCAATGCTTTAATAGCCTCTGACTGATTACGGGTCTTGTGTAAATCTTTTTCCAGCTGCTTAAGCTGCAAGTTTAATTCTTTGATTTCATCTGCAGTCAATTCACGATTCGAAGAAACTTTCTTTTGTTCCTTCTGCACCTGCTCGACCTGCTTTTTTATTTCCTTCCTGACTTTTTCCTGCTGCTTTGCGATTTCTTTGCTATCAGCTGGAATCATAGACGATATAAAAGCTATTACTATCATACATAGAATAAGCATCAACTTTCTATGATCTGCTTTTACCGGATATAAGTCCCGGAAACTGACCGATTTTACTATTTTTATCGTATCAAAACGCTGTATCTTTGCAATGGCACTTTGCTCATCTTTTAATTCTAAAGCCGTCGTTAATCTCTCTTCTAAACCAAGCCGATCACCGTGCTGTGCGGTTTTGATGTAATCAGGCATCAAAAAGACAGATGCAATAAAACTTCCGGCGATACAAACCAAGAGTATCATGACAACTTTAGCAAACATGAAGGATATAGGTATGAAGATTGACATCATCTGGATAACCGCAATAACGCCGAAACCAATACACCCTGCTGCAAGAAGGCAATTAATTAATCGGTTTAGATAGATTCTCCATCTAAGAGGTCTTAATATGCGATACAGTTCTGATATATTCATGGTATCACCTTATCTTTTTTCCTTCTTCTTTTTACAGGTCTTATGACGAAAGTACTAATAAATAATAATATTGTGGCCAGACCTATATTAAAGCTGATATTAATAATCAACGGCAGGTTGCCGATATCCTGACTGCGCACCATTAACATATTTCTAACAAGATTAAAATATCCTGTCTGCATATCCAAAATCGCTCCCATGCCCACAAAGGGATTAATACACAAAAATGCCATCGCTTCCCATTGTGTAGGCTCTCTTTGAAAAAGCATATAGCTAAAACGGCTGTAAAATGCAAATGCAATTAGTGTCCCAACTGCCAGAAATAGAATAAATGTATACGAAACAATCGTTGCTACTGTTGTTTTCTTAAATATGGATGAAAAAAAGATCCCAACACTTCCCAACATAAAGGCAGTAACTATTTGAAATAAAAATATAGTCGCAACATCTAAAGGAGATAATCCTCCATATAGAAATACCATACTAAAAACAGGGATAGAGGCAACAATCAGCAATACAATATGGCTAAGCGAAGCCATAAGCTTTCCGAAAATGATTGACCAGGAAGACAAACGGGTACACAGAAGCAAATCCAAGGTTTGCCTTTCCCGCTCTCCACTAATGGCTGAAGCAGTAATGGCCGGAGTGATAAAGAGCAGCAGACCAAGCTGAAACATTGCCAACGTGGTATAAACATTCAGCGCACTTCTTGGTTCGAAGCCTGCAGCATATCTATTATAATTTTGGAGCATAAAGTATAAGACCGCCCCACCACCAAGCAAAAGAAGATAGACACTCAAAAGTGCAGGTGCCCTCCAGCCTCTCATCTTAGTTTTTGCTTCCTTTTCCAATACGGGATTAATTCTGAGCTTCATCAGCTGCTACCCCCCTTGTAATTTTCATGAATACATCTTCAAGATTTTTTTGAACTTCTCCAAAGAAAGCTATACTCACCTGATTACTAATCAAACTGTATAAAAGCTTCGATGCTTCTTCTTCATCACCATTAAAAGCAATCTCTATGTCATCTGCATTTTTTAGAATACTTTCCACATTAGGCTGCTCTTTCATAATCTTAATAGCCGTCTCTATATTATTCAACACCTTGATTTTGAAGGTTTTGCAAGCAGACGATTGAAGCATGATTTCATCCACGCTTCCAGCAGCGATAATTTTACCATTTTCAATAATACCAATGGATGTACACAACTCTGCCAGCTCAGGTAAGATGTGTGAACTAATTAGAATAGTCTTACCCATATTTTTCAGTTCCTTTAATATCTCCTTCATCTCCACCCGTGCACGAGGGTCTAATCCTGAAGCAGGCTCATCCAAAATCAGTAAAGACGGATTATGCACCAAACTTCTCGCCAGGCAAAGCCGCTGCTTCATCCCTCGTGAAAGGGAGTCAACATAAACTTCCCGTTTATGTGACAAATCCACTAATTCCAGTAATTCATCAATGGATTTCTTTCTCTCATCAACAGGGATTCGATAAGCAGAACAGTAAAAGTCCAAATACTCATCAACCTTAAGATCGTCATACACTCCAAAAAAGTCAGGCATATATCCGATTTTTTCACGAACTTTCTTTACATTTCTCGTAACATCAACGTCATCAATCAAAACTCTCCCGGCAGTAGGCTGCATCAGCCCAGCAATGATCTTCATGGTTGTCGTCTTTCCCGCACCATTTGGCCCAACGAATCCGAATATATGTCCTTGTGGTATTTCCAGTGACAGTTCATTTACCGCCATAAATTTGCCATACTTCTTTATAAGTTTTTCAACTACCAGCATTATTGAACCACTCCTTCCATCTCGATATCAGGCATAGGTATCGTTCCGAAAAAGCCCTTGCTTTGTGCAGGATTATTCTGGTTTTCAACACTGCTTGCATCAAACATTATTTTCACTTCATTATTCTCTGATATATACTGTGATACTATTTCTTTATCCACATGATAATAAGTCGTGATTTCATCCCACTGCTGCGTTTTTTGATTAAGCATAGCCAATTTCATATTACTTTGAAATCTCATGTGTATGGCAAACCAATCAATCGTGAAAGTGTCTGCTTGGATTTGTGAAGGAATATTGAATTTAAAGATTGCTTTCCCATTTCCTTCAACATTAACACTGTTTCTGTTATACGGATCTGAGTTGATTCTTACACTTCCCTCTGTAGTATCCACTTTACTCTTAATAAATCCATATGGAATTTGAATGCTTTCTCCTTTATTGAAATTCAACTCTATAGGAAGCACAATAAGATTCTGATAAAATTTTTGTGCCGGCTTCTCATTCGCATATACATCAAACTGCAAGTCTACGTCACTCCATCCATAAAGCACAGGCTGGCTATTATCTCCCGACTTGCTTCTCTGGACCATATTGTGATACTCAAAGATAGACCTTCTCTGCTGATTTACTCTCCATGTATCATCAATCTTAATGCCCGATTGTTGGGAACCTTGGCCAAAAATGCTATTTACAAACTGATAGTAATCATTTCTTGCGTTGGCAACATTAACAAGAGGCTGATTGACTTCTTTTGATTCTCCAATATCTATATCCCCTATCTTTGCATAGCTATTGCCTATGACAACAACTGCATCTTGAATTTTAAACCCTGTACTATTCTCGATACTTCCTTTAATAGCATTATTGGATATGACAATATTATTATGGATGCCATCTGTAAAGCTAACCTTCTTATTCATAATAAAGCTGCTAAAATCCCAAATTCCTTTTTCATAAAATTCAACTGTCGGCTGCTCGCCTAAGGTAAACTTGGATATGATTTTTTTTTGCTGCTCTTCAGAAGATCCCACGTATCCTCTATCTATATAAGGATTGGCAGTGAAATCAACCTCTACATCTTTCGAGGTGCGAATCTTTAAAGTTCCTCTATTAGGATTGAACAGCCCTGTATGAGCAGTTACATTAACACTTTTGCTATTATTTCCAAATTCGATAATGGATACGATACTGCATACTGCTGATGAAAAACGTGTTCCAAATCCGATAATATAAATACTCAGACTGAATAAAAGAACAATAATAGGAGTTGTAATCCACGCCCACTCTCTTTTATCTTTCTTCTTTAATATAAGATAGTTCAATGGACCAACAACAATAATGAACGCTCCAATAAATGAAAGTAATAAAAAGAATGAAGGCATCTTAATTGAAGGAATATATCTTAACGCATTATTCATTGTATGATAAAATTCATATTGCATTTTAGGATTCCACTTTTCTCCCGTCACAAAACCACTGATGGTATCATTAGCAAGTCTTTGCCATACCGCTTGATTCACGCCTTCCCAATTTGAAAAAGGTTCTAATCCCGGATCAAACGCAAAGCATCCGATAAAACCATTCCCGAATTTTTGTTGAATAATTAATGGGACGTCCTCCTGCATTGCTAATTTTTGTCCCTCTTGAACATCAAACACAGAAATGTTCATAGAGGACGGTGCACTAGATTCAATTTTACCTGCATATTCCTGTAACGCGTTAAATTGAGTTATTTGTGCTTCTGATCGTACTTCTACAATTTTTAACGCCTCCGGTAAGCCGTTAAAAACCTTTTTATAACTCGGTCCGGCCCCCAATACCAGCAATCCTCCATCATTTACCCACTTGACCAGGCTTTGTCTTTTTGCCTCGCTTAGTGTCGCTATATCAAAATTATTTACCAATATTATATTAAAATTGTTCAGAACCTTATCACTTACAGGAAAAATCTCATCATTCAGCTGTACAATTTCTCCTTGTACAGAAATATTCTGATTACCAAAGTTTGCACCCGATAGATATCTTAATCCTGACATACTATCTGTTAATGCTCCAATGAGCATAGTGTTCGGATTCAGAGTCTTCTTGAAATAATATTTTTGTTCTGTAATAATCTCTTGATTCTGAATAAGCTGAACATCGACAGATGCACGCGTCTGATTAATGGGTACATATATAGTTACCTGTTTTTCTCCATTCTTAGCCAGATTTAAGGGCTGCGCATACGCAGATTTGAATTCATACATTTGGCTGTCTGCTATGACTTGCACTTCTCCATCGAAATTTTCACCAGAGTTTCTAACACTAATTCTAACCGGAGTCCAACCTCCCACTTTATATATACCATCATATCCACCATCGATGCTAAGTATTTCCAAATCACTCTCAGCATAGGCGGAAACGGAAATAGCCGTCAAAACGAAAATAAAGATAAGTATTTGGACAATCAATTGCATTTTACTCTTTGTTGTTTTTATAAACATGTCTATACCCCCTCCCGATTTCATTTAGACGGTTAGAAAGCAGTAAAAGTTCCTAATGTGATGTGAAAAACAAAAAAAACCTTGACTTATTTTTAAATAAGTCAAGGGTACATCTAATACACTTTAAAAAGTCCTTCTATACTTTCATACATAATTGCAAAGACGAGCGAATCCTACTTCATTCATTTTAAATATCTCTGCTTTTGTCTTCTTCCTATTTGCAACATCCAATAGCATATTCATTAAATCAATCCCTAAATTTTCTACACTATCCTCACCTGTGATTACACCGCTTGTATCAAAATCAGTAT
>JBFWMP010000102.1:0-10366 GCA_050251575.1 Clostridia bacterium | reverse complement strand
AGTGCCATCATGCTTTCAGGAGAAACCTCTGTGGGAAAATATCCTGTAGAAAGTGTTATAACAATGTCCAGCATAGCAACAAGGACAGAACATTCCATCGATTATAAGAAAAGATTTGCTATTACAGATTATAATATGAAGCCTAATGTAACTAATGCAATAAGCCATGCGACTTGTACCACGGCACATGACTTAGGGGCATCGGCCATTATCTCAGTAACAAAGTCAGGGCATACTGCCAGGATGGTATCAAAATTCAGACCTGCATGTCCTATTATTGCTACAACTATTTCGGAGAAGGTTTATAGGCAGCTGGCTCTTTCATGGGGTGTATATCCTTTCTTGTCAGAAACGAAAGAAAATACGGATGAATTATTCGATCATGCTGTAGACACAGCACTGCGTTCAGATATGATTAAAAATGGCAATCTGGTAGTTATTACTGCAGGCATACCTGTGGGAATCAGCGGAACGACAAATATAGTAAAAGTCCATACTGTCGGACATGTACTGGTTGAAGGTACTCGTGTAAATAATCTCTCTGTCAGCGGTAATTTATGTGTTGCCGATAACATTGAACAAGCATTAAGAGAATTTAACGAAGGGGATATTTTGGTTATTCATGCAACTTCGAATGAGCTGCTTCCAATTCTAAAGAAAGCGAGTGGTATCATTGCTGAGGAAAGCGGTGTAAGCTCTCATGCAGCTATTGTAGGAATGACACTGGATATTCCTGTAGTTACCGGAGCAAAAGGAGCTACGGAAATTCTTAAGAACGGTACCACTGTAACTATTGATGGTGCAAGAGGTTTGGTATATAATGGAGTAACGAAGGTACTGTAAGAAGCTAATAGCTTGGAGCTTGGAGCTTAAAAACAATGGAATTTGGGGACGAATCTATTACTACAATTACTTAGCTAAGAACAGGGCATGCTATTTTCATAAGAGTGTGCCTTGTTGATGTTGAGCATTTGTTCTTATATAATATTCCTGGTTCAGAAGCATCTTTGGAAACTTAGGGTTTAGGGGGTGTTAGTATATACGTTAATGAAACTAAAGTTAAGGTAAGATATGTTGAAACGGATCAGATGGGGATAGTACATCATTCTAACTATTATGCATGGTTTGAAGTGGGAAGAACTGAATTTTTTCAATATACAGGTTTGTCTTATGGAGAACTAGAAAATCAAGGGATATTGTTTCCTCTTATTCAGAGTTCTTGTATCTATAAAGAGGGTGCAAAATATCAGGATGAGTTGATTATACGAACTTGGATACAGGAGGTGAGGGGAGCGAAAATTGTTTTTTGTTATGAGGTAATTAGAGATAAGGATCAAAAGATTATATCAGAAGGAAGAACAGTACATGCATGTGTAAATAGAGATATTAAGCCGATAAATCTCAAGAAGGTAAATAATGTTTTGTGGGAAAATCTGCAGCAGCTGAGTAAAGACGGTAATTAGAGATAATTATCCGATGTTTACCTTTACTTTATATTTACGTATAATATATAATAGATAAAGGTATGCTATAAGTCATCAAAATATTAACAATTGAGGTGATCAGTTGAATATTCCAAATATGCTGACTGTTGTTAGATTTCTGTTGATGCCCGTATTTGTTTACTTTTTCTTCTCAGAAATAGATAGAAACTACATCATTTCTTCTGTGATATTTCTTTTAGCAGGTGTTACAGATATTTTAGATGGATATATCGCCCGTAAATATAATATGGTTACAAAATGGGGCAAATTAATGGATCCGTTAGCTGACAAGATTATGCAGCTGACAGTAATTTTTTGTCTTACATATAAAAACGCTATTCCTTTATGGGTAATTTATGTTTTTTTGACGAAAGAAATGCTGATGGTAGTGGGAAGTTTAGTGTTATATAGAGATAAGATAGTAATCGGTGCTTCTTGGTATGGTAAGGCTGCAACAGTTTTATTCTATTTAGCAATTTTAGCAATCATTCTATTGGATATAACGGCTGTGCAGAGTACATTTTTAATAGGCATAGCAGTAGGCAGTGGGGTTTTTGCTCTTGTAAGATACAGTCTTAATTTTAAAAAGATAAAATATCCTAAGCAAGTCAGGCAGGAAGTTAGAGATGGCTCTTAACTTAGCGCAAGGGTGAATGTAATAAGCTATAAAAAGAAAATGTCAGGGATTGACGATAGAAAGTTTTAGTGCTATAATTTGATGGTATGTCGGGGTGTAGCGCAGGTGGTAGCGTGCTTGGTTCGGGACCAAGAGGCCGAGAGTTCGAGTCTCTCCACTCCGACCAGTGATTAGATATATTGTTTATTGACTATGAAAGAGAAGAGTATGTGCAAGCATTTCTAAAGAGAGGAAGACTCAAAGGCTGAGAAGTTTTCTAGAAAAGAGGTACAGAAGGTCGCTCCGGAGTCTTACAACTGAACATGAAAAGTAAGTTGTAACGGTGGCTGCGTTAAAGCTGAGTAAGAGCCTGTTTTTTGTTGTCAAACATAAATACGGGAATTAAGGTGGTACCACGGGAATGTTCCCCGTCCTTCATTTGAAGGACGGGGTTATTTTATTATATCAGGAGGTATCGGATGTTTACAGATATATTAGCATTTGCACTATTGGCAGTTGGTGCTTTTATCAGCTATAAGGCTGATTATGTATATAAAAAGATAAAAGGCAGTGACGCTGATGAAAAGCAGGTTATCTTTCTTAAAAGTGCAGGGCTGCTTATAGTAATTGTTGGATTGTTAATAATATTCTATATATAACAGGAGGTATAAAAATGGAAGATAATATGAATATTGCAAAAACATATGATCCCCATCAGGTTGAAGACAGGCTATACCAGGAGTGGATGGATAAGGGCTATTTTAAAGCAGAGGTAGACCACGATAAGGAGCCTTTTACTATTGTGATTCCGCCGCCAAATGTTACGGGTCAGCTGCACATGGGACATGCATTGGATGAAACTTTGCAGGACATATTGATCCGTTGGAAAAGAATGCAGGGTTATAGTGCATTATGGCTTCCGGGAACTGATCATGCCGGCATTGCAACGCAGATAAAGGTTGAAGAAATGTTAAGAAAAGAGGAAGACCTGACGCGTTATGACTTGGGCAGAGAAAAATTCTTGGAAAGAGTATGGGATTGGAAGCATACTTATGGCAGCCGTATTACTAATCAGTTAAAAAAGCTGGGAAATTCATGTGACTGGTCCAGAGAGAGATTTACGATGGATGAAGGCTGCTCCAAGGCAGTGAGAGAAGTTTTCGTGAATTTATATGAAAAAGGTTTGATTTATCAGGGGAATCGTATTATTAATTGGTGCCCGAACTGTATTACTGCTCTTTCAGATGCGGAAGTAGAATATGAAGAAAAAGCAGGGCATTTTTGGTATATAAAATACTATGTAAAAGATAGCGATGAATTTATTGCCATCGCAACTACCCGCCCTGAAACCATGTTAGGAGATACGGCTGTCGCAGTACACCCGGAAGATGAAAGGTATAAGCATCTAGCCGGAAAGACGCTGATTCTGCCGTTGGTGAATAGGGAGATTCCTGTAATTGCGGATGAATATGTAGATAAGGAATTTGGTACCGGTGCTGTCAAAATTACTCCTGCCCATGATCCTAATGACTTTGAGGTGGGTATGAGACATAATCTTCCTCAGATTAAGGTAATGAATGATGATGCAACTATCAATCAGTATGGTGGTAAATATGAAGGAATGGACCGCTACGAAGCGAGAAAGGCCATTGTAGAAGACTTGACCAGTGCAGGCTTACTGCTGCAGACGAAGGATCATGTCCATAACGTTGGGCAATGCTATAGATGCAGAACAACAGTAGAACCCATTACTTCAAAACAATGGTTTGTTAAAATGAAACCGCTTGCTGAGGATGCGATAAAAGTTGTGAAGGATGGTACAATTGAATTTGTTCCTGATAGATTCAGCAAGACATATCTAAATTGGATGGAAAATGTCCATGACTGGTGCATTTCACGACAGTTGTGGTGGGGACACAGAATTCCTGCTTTTTATTGTGAAGAGTGCGGTGAAACGATTGTTTCCAAAGAGGATATTACAGAATGTTCAAAATGTGGAGGCAAGTTAAAGCAAGACGCGGATGTATTGGATACATGGTTTAGTTCAGCATTATGGCCATTTTCTACACTGGGGTGGCCGGACAATACTGATGACGTAAGATATTTTTATCCCACCAGCGTCTTAGTTACAGGATATGATATTATATTCTTTTGGGTTGCCCGCATGATTTTCTCAGGAATGGAACATATGGGAAAAGAACCGTTTAAACACGTTTTCATTCATGGCATTGTACGTGACCCTGAAGGAAGAAAAATGAGTAAGTCTCTTGGCAATGGAATAGACCCTCTTGAGGTTATTGATAAATATGGAGCAGATGCGCTGAGATTCACTCTTGCGACCGGTAATTCCCCGGGAAATGATATGCGTTTTTATTGGGAAAGAGTAGAATCCAGCAGAAATTTTGCCAATAAGATATGGAATGCGTCAAGATTTGTATTGATGAACCTGGAAGTTAAGGAAAATAAGCTGCCGCAGCAAGATAAGCTGATGTTGGAAGATAGATGGATTGTCAGTCGATATAATAACCTTGTAAGGGAAGTTACAGATAATCTTGATAAGTTTGAATTGGGTATTGCAGTGCAGAAGTTATACGATTTTATTTGGGATGAATTCTGTGACTGGTATATTGAGCTTGTAAAACCACGGTTATATGACAAGGAGTCTAAGAGCAGGGTGGAAGCTCAATACGTATTAACATACGTTCTTTCCAATACGCTAAAGCTGCTGCATCCGTTTATGCCTTTTATTACTGAAGAAATATGGCAGCATTTACCCCATCAAGGTGAGAGCATTATGATATCATCATGGCCGCAGTATGATAAAGAGCTTAATTTTGACAGGGAAGAAAAGCAGATGAATGTAATTATGTCGGCAATTAAGAGCATTCGAAATGTTAGAGCTGAGATGAATGTAATTCCGTCACGAAAGGCAAAACTATATATTGTTACAGCAGATGTTGGTACGTTCCAAGATGGCAAAGTATTTTTTGAAAAGTCTGCAGGTGCTTCCGAAGTGTTTATTTCAAAAGATAAGAAAGACATTCCGGCGGATGCTGTATCCTTGGTTACAGAGGGAGCGGAAATTTTCATACCTTTGGATGATTTGGTTGATAAAGAGAAAGAAATTCAAAGGCTTGAAAAAGAACGTAAGAATCTAGAAAAGGAAGTGCAGCGGGTTAACGGTAAGCTAAGTAATGCCGGTTTCACATCCAAGGCACCTGCTAATGTAATTGAGGAAGAGAAAGAAAAGGGTAAAAAGTATGAGGATATGTTGGCAAAGGTTATTGAGAGGCTGGAAAGCATGAAAAAGGTTAGTGAAAGCAAATGAATTATGAAGAAGCGTTGGAGTATATTCATGGGACATTGAAGTTTGGCTCCAAGTTAGGCTTGGAAAATATCCGAATCTTATTGGAGTTAATGGGAAATCCGCAAAAGAAGTTAAAATTTATACATATAGCCGGTACGAATGGAAAAGGTTCCACTACCGCCATGGTTACTCAAATCCTTATAGAAGCAGGGTATAAGGTTGGGATGTATACGTCCCCTTATATTGAGGAATTTACTGAGAGAATTCAAGTAAGTGGAAGGCAAATAGATAAGCAGCATTTGGCTGATATTACCGAACAGGTAAAAGCGTATATTCAAATCATGGTCGAGCAGGGTCATAATCATCCAACTGAATTTGAAATTGTGACAGCGATTGCTTTTCAATACTATTATGACCTGCAATGTGATTATGTTGTCCTTGAAGTGGGATTAGGCGGACGTTTTGATGCTACCAATATCATTGAGGAAGCGTTAGTCTCTGTTATCACCTCTATCAGCATGGATCATATGGAATGGTTAGGAGATACACTTGAGAAGATTGCTTATGAAAAAGGCGGAATTATTAAGAAAAATGGTCTGGCAGTGCTGTACCCGGAGCAAGAATCAGATGTAAAAGCCATAATTGCCGGGACCTGCTTAGAAAAAAATGCTGAACTCATACAGGTAGATTCTTCATTCAAAGAGATTGTTTCTGAGACCTTGGAAGGAATCAAATTTCACTATAAGGAGCTTCGCAATCTAAGGTTGAACCTTCTGGGAAGCCATCAGGTTTTGAATGCTATTACAGCAATTACTGTGGTGGACATTCTAAATAGAAGATATCATTTAGAAATAATGGAGGAGCATATCAGAAAAGGTTTAGAAAAGGTACGATGGCCGGGTAGATTGGAAGTCTTGAGTGTAAAACCTCTTTTTATAGTAGACGGTGCACATAATGTATCAGGGATAACAGCACTCGCGGAGGCATTAGAAAAGTATGGGTCCCAAAGGAACATTACGTTGATAATAGGAATGCTTCGTGATAAAGAGTACGAAAGGTGTCTTGACATTATCGCTCCTAAAGCAAATAGGATTATCACAACGACTCCCATTAACCCTAGAGCGGTATCTGCAGAGGAGTTAGGCAGAATTGCAAACAGATATTGTAATGAGGTATTTGAAGAGAATGATATCAGAGAGGCTATTAAGCGTGGAATATGCAATCGAGATTCTAATGACTTAATTTGCTGCTGTGGTTCATTGTATTTAATTGCGCATATAAGAAAGATTTTCAAAAAAATTTATAAATGAAGCAGGAATATATTGCTCCTTGTTGAATAGTAGTATTGAGATTATTTTGCGAGGGGTGTGGAGCTGTGCTTGATATTGGAAAAGAACTAGCCAGATTTTTAGCTATCAAGGAATTAGACGTGCTGGATGCCGCGAGTCAGGGTATAGATTCGGATGAGTTGAGAAAATCAGTGATGTTATATAATCAGGCTCTCGAAAGCTTGCATTCGAAAAGTGAAGATATAGCTACGATAGAATTGAAGAAAGCTATTTCAATTAATCCTGATTTTATGGAGGCAAAGATTTTGCTCGGCTTATGCTATATTTTGAGAAATCAATTAGAACAAGCTGAAGAATTGCTAAGAGGCATTACAGAAAGTGATAATACGATAGCGAAAGCCTATCAGTATCTTAAGCATATAGAAAAAATCCGCTACAAGAAGGATAATAGAAAAGGTGGGTTATTTCCCTTAAAAGCTCCAATCAGTATTAAGATTAAGCCACTCCAATTCCATTTTGGCATTATGAAGGGGATATTAGTATTTATAGCCGGTGTTTTAGTAACTTCAGTATTTTTTTATAATGCAATTGGAAATTTCAAATCCCTCAATGATGTTGATACGGTCCAATGGAATACTCTTGAGAAGTCATATAAAGACAAAATAAATACTTATAGCAATGATTTGAAAGCTGCCGAAATTAATATCGAAAAGTCTCAGCAGCAGTTAGCAGATAAGGATAAAGAAATTGCCTATTTGAATAATATCAAAAAAATAATATTGGCTGAGAAATTATATAATGAAGGAAGCACAGATGATGCTGGAGAATTGTTATTAACGCTTAAAAATATTGAGTTTTATGATGTAGAAAAAGAGAAGTATGATGCATTATATGCAAAGATAATTCCCCAGCTTGCGCGGGAATATTATTATAAAGGTTATAACCTGTACAATAGCGGAAAATATAGTGAGGCGATACAACCTCTTAATAAGTCAATACAGTTTGATATAAAAAACGGTAATGAATATCAATATGCACTGTATTTTGCTGCTAGATGTTATCAGATCACAGGTAATCATGTCAATGCATCTAATTATTATAATCAGATCATTAATCTTTTTCCTGACAGTCAATACGCTGCATATTCGAAAAACAGGCTTAAGGAGATTAGTAAAAATTAGCGACAATGTGAAGGGGACGGGGGTTAGACAACCAAAGTTGTCTAACCCCCGTCCCCTTCACATTGTCGATTTTTGGCATAAAAAAGATAATATTCTACAAAACTAGACTGATTTCTTGGAAGGAGATTCCAATTATATGTAGAATATAAAGTATGATGAAAAAATAAGGAGGGTTATACTTGCAGATAAGTTTTCAAATGACAAACAGAACGCTGATAGCAAAAATTCAAGGTGAGTTGGATCATCATACGTCAGTTGAGGTCAGAGAAAAAATAGATAAAGAAATAAATATGAAGCAAATCAAAAATCTAATCTTTGACTTTGAAGGATTGAGCTTTATGGACAGCTCCGGCATAGGAGTAGTTATAGGGAGGTATAAGCAGATTCAGAAGATAAGCGGTAAGATAGGCATTGTCGGTTTGAATCCTCAAACAGATAGGATTATCAATATTTCTGGATTGCATAAGATTATACCGGTTTATAATAACTTAAATGATGCTATAAAAGAGATGTAGGGGGGATAATTAACATGCAGATAAAAAACGAGATGAAAATAGAGTTCTTAAGCAGGTCTAGCAATGAGAGCTTTGCAAGGGTAGCTGTAGCGGCATTCGCATCACAAATGGATCCTACGATAGAAGAGCTTGCTGATATCAAAACAGCAGTATCTGAGGCTGTTACAAATTCTATTATTCATGGCTATGAAAATCAGGCGGGTTATATTGTTATTCGCAGCAGAATTATTGGCGATATGATTGAGGTTATTGTTGATGATAATGGTAAGGGAATAGAAGATATTGTATTAGCACGTCAGCCGCTATATACCACTCATCCTGAGATGGAACGATCTGGAATGGGATTTACTGTTATGGAAACGTTTATGGATTCTGTCGAGGTTAAATCTGAAGTAGGTAAGGGTACCACAGTGAGAATGACCAAAAAAATCAACAGTTTTAATGAATAGTACTGACCTGGAGAAGAAAAGGGGTGATATCATTGAGTCAGGGAATAGACCAAGTTACCCTGAACCTTATCAATAGAGCGAAAGATGGCGAAAAGGAAGCACAGGAGATACTAATAGAGACGAATATCGGACTTGTATGGAGCATCGTTAAGAAGTTTCAGAATCGGGGTTATGAAGCAGATGATCTTTTTCAAATAGGATGTATTGGCTTAATTAAAGCAATCAAAAAGTTTGACGAGCAGTTTGATGTCAAGTTTTCTACCTATGCAGTTCCGATGATTATGGGAGAGATAAAAAGGTTTATTCGGGATGATGGAATTATTAAGGTAAGCCGCTCCCTGAAAGAAACAGCGAATAAGGCTAGAGTAGTAAAAGAAATGCTTACTAAGAGCCTGGGACGTGAGCCTACCATTCATGAAATTGCAGATAAGCTCAATATTGAAGCAGAAGATTTAGTAATGGCAATGGATGCAAGTAGTGTGCCGGAATCTTTATATACCACCCTGCATGAAGGGGATAGTTCACCGATATTGCTAATCGATAGAATTGCCCAAGGGGATGACGAAGAAGGACAAATTATTAACAAGATTGCATTAAAACAGGTATTGGATACATTAAAACCGAGAGAAAGACAGATTATTATTCTCAGATATTTTAAAGAAAAGACGCAAACACAGATTGCAAATATTTTAGGAATATCTCAAGTTCAGGTATCTAGAATCGAAAAAAAGATATTAAGTGAGATGAAAAAAAGAATAAGTGTAAGCTGAATGTTCGTAGTTTATAGTTGTTAATTCTATAAATCCGTATACAAGGATTTGGAATAAGGCTAGAAACTACGAATTTTTTTGTTTGATTGGATATTATTTGAATAAAGAATATTAATAACTAACTTTTCAAATAATATATTAATGTAAGACAAAAATATTGAGGTGAGCAGTATGGTTAAGGTTGGAGTAAGAAGGTTTGTTTATCCTGTATTAGTGGCGGCGCTGTTGATTGGGGTAGCTTATTGGGTGTTAAATGTTAGGAAAATAAATGATAAAATACCTGCACGAGGAGTTTTTGTATATTCTAAGGAATTTTATTCTGATTAAGGAACTAATCCAATCAAGCTTTTCCTAAATGCACCTAACGACTACAAAGAAGGGAGACACTATGGATCAAATTTTCACAAAAAAAGAATATGAAAAATATGTACAAAAAAAGTCTCCTGATTCGCCGATTATAAAAAATGCGACTAAAGCTTTTATAATCGGAGGATTAATTTGCCTTATAGGGCAGTTGGTAAGTAATTATTTCAAGGCACGAGGCATGAGTACCGATCAAGTCGCCGGGGCGACAGCAATAGTAATGATACTTTTAGGAGCTCTATTAACGGGCTTGGATCTATATGATGGCCTTGCAAAACATGCAGGTGCAGGAACGATTGTTCCTATTACTGGCTTTGCTAATGCTATCGTATCATCGGCAATAGAGTTTAAGAGAGAAGGATATATCCTGGGGGTGGCATCAAAAATGTTTG
>JBFWMP010000101.1:0-10400 GCA_050251575.1 Clostridia bacterium | reverse complement strand
AAAGTTGATTTCAAAAGCACTATTTCCAAGTCGTTCGGGATGATTTTTTCATACTCAGCAATCAACAATCCACTTTGCTCAAACTGGTTGTTATTTAATAATTCCTTAATCTCATCCTTTACTCTTCTCTTATATCTGTCTAATTCAACAGCTGCGTCTTTCTTCATGTTAACGCTGCTTTTGTCTATATGATTATATAGCTGCTCAAGAGTACTATTTATTTCACCTTTTATCTTCTGATCATTCGTTGCTTGTAACACTATATCATAAAACTGTATGGCGGCTTCATATTGACCTTTTAACTGGTATAGATATGCTGCATTATATATTAAGTCACAATTATTATTATCTATCTCCAAACCAGCTTGTAATATTTCTTCAGCATCCTCTAGCCTATTGTCCATCATAGCAATAACAGCTTCCATAGAATATAACTCAGCGTCCTTTTGTCCAGCACTTTCATACTCTTTTATTAAAACTAAGGCTTCCTCTGTTTGTCCCTGGTTAATTAACACATTAATTGTATCCTTATTTATCATGCCCTGCTCATTAGCACTATTTTTACTAGCATTAACGATTTCTTTCACTTCTTCTAATAGTAGTTCTATTACTTCCTTCATATAGGGGTATGCCTTAAGAGCTTTTCTGAGATACCGGGTATATTGAGTAATGTTTTTGTGCTTAACATTTTGACCCAGATATATATATAGCAGAAATACATCTTCATCATCTTTTAAATCATAAATCATTTCGTTTTCAATCATTTTAGGATTGTATATCTCCCGCAAGTATCTTGTCCCATCTTCAATGTATCTATCAAGCATGTACCTATAGTCATCTTTGTCGAGTTGATTTTGAAGCAATGCATATTTAGCAAATGATTTATTTATTCTTAAATCATTGCTCTCTGTTGTTGCTTTTCGCAACTTCAAATATCGTAATATTATAGATGATAAGTCATCTTTATTTGACAAAAAACGCAGCTGATTAAACAACTTGTTTTCTCTTAAATTAGGAAAAATACTTTTAATATCAATTTCTCTTTTTAAGAGATAATATACAACATCGCCATAATAATCCGGAAGACTGTTAATGTCTAAAGCTTCTATACGCCTTAACAACTCTTCATTTATAGGATGATCATCTAGTTCTTCTAATCTAACTATATTCAAGACAGAATACGGATTATCAATCTCAGTAAAAACTTGAATTAGTTCACTCTTTTTAGTTTTTTCTAGAGATTGCATCGCACTTTCTATACATGCAATAAATTGGTTTATCAAATCTTCTTTTTTATCAGATAATTTCGTCTCATAATATTTTCTGAGTTCATTGTATTGATTTGACTTAATATATAGATCAACAATAGTGGACATTCCTCTGCTTATAAATTGATCCGATTCAATCAGATTCACATACTCTATCGCCTGATCATACTGTTCACTTCCTTTGTAAAGAATACCCAATCCTACATATACTTCTTCCACATACCCTAATGTATAAATTGGTTCTATAAAGTCAATATTGGATTTATCATAACCTGCATGTATCTTCAAATACATCTTAAAACTCTCTATTGCCTGTTCAACCTTAGAAAGCTTCATCTGTGCATGTCCCAGAAAGTAGTAATTATCTAAATGACCATCTTTTATCTTTATTGCTTGTTTACATATTTCTTCAACCTTCTTATATTCATTATTCCAATAATATGCATATGCTAGAAAACTGTATATAAACTTATATTTGTTTCTGTCTGCTTTTTTATTTTTCACTAATTCGTGAGCTTTGATGACTGCATCCAAGGCTTCTTTATAATCTTTATGCATTCCATAGGACTGAGCAAGTTGAAACCAATAGTAAATATTCTCCTGATTTTTCTCTAACTCTGCTTTAAGAATTTCAACATTTCTATAAAACTTTCTCTCCATTAACCTTGGATCTGTTGAAATATATCCATAGTGTAATAATTGTACTCCAACATTAAGTACTGGTTGTTCAAATTTTGGCTGTTCATGAACCGCTCCTTCATATCTAAATTCTTTACTATTTCTAAACAATCTTGGGGCTAGATGTATTTCATAAGCTGATTGGCTATCTTCACTCAAATGGCTCTTAATTGCAACAACACCAGTGTTGTAATTATCTGTCTGGTTCGACTTCAAGAACTCGACCAATTGATGTGGATTTTCCACTACTTCATCTCCATCAATAACAAATATCCATTCACCCGTTGCATAATCTATAGTTATATTTCTCATGTCAGCAAAGTTACCATTCCATGGATGAAAATATGCTTTATCAGTATAAGCCTTAGCAATTTCCATCGTATTATCCTCTGACCCTGTATCAACAATAATTAACTCTGCATCTATCATTTGTAGAACACATAATAAACTTTCCAGACATTTTTTGAGATGCTTTGATTCATTTTTCACTATCATGGTAATACTTAACTTCATTGTTTACTCCTCCTACCACTTTTTCATATTATTCCTATACAATAATCCACTACAATTGATATATTTATTGAAGTACTCTATAAAAATAATATTTCAAACATATAAAGGGAAGTCTCAAGACTTCCCTTTATATGTTCATGATTGACTATCTTAATAATTGAAGTACTCCTTGAGGAGCTTGATTTGCTTGTGCCAGCATAGCTTGCGCAGCTTGCTGAAGAATATTTTGCTTGCTGTATTCCATCATTTCTTTCGCCATATCTACATCTCTAACTCTTGATTCTGCTGCTGTTAAGTTTTCAGAAGCATTGTCAAGATTCTTAATCGTATGTTCCAGACGATTTTGACTCGCACCTAACTTAGAACGTTCAGAAGAAACTGAGCTAATTGCGGCATCTATGGAGCTTAATGCAGCATTCACGCAAGAAGCAGCCCCGAAAGTTGCCACATCAATACTAGCAGCTGATACTCCTAATGAAGCTGAGCCCATATTGGCAATATTAAGGTCTAATTGCTGAGCGCAATTCGCACCTATTTGGAGTGTCAATGTACCTGCCCCTGATGCATAAGTTCCATTCAATAGAGTCTTACCATTAAATTCAGTACGATCTTTAATTCCATCGATTTCTTTTACCAACTGTTCGATTTCATTATCAACTGCCGTCAAATCTTCGCTTTCATTTGTAGCAAGGTTACCGCCTTGAACCACCAGCTCACGCATACGTTGTAGTATTGCATGTGTTTCATTCAATGCACCTTCAGCTGTTTGAATAAGTGAAATGCCATCCTGAGCATTTCTAGAAGCTTGATTTAAACCTCTGATCTGACCTCTCATTTTTTCTGAGATAGAAAGACCGGCAGCGTCATCACCTGCTCTGTTAATTCTGTAGCCCGAGGACAATTTTTCAGTTGATCTTGCTGAAGAATCCGTTGTCATACCCAATTGACGATGGGTGTTTAATGCCATTAAGTTGTTGTTAATTCTCATAAATAACTCCTCCTTGATTTTTAATATGGTCATCCATGACCCTTTTTTTTAATTGAGAATTGAGAATTGAGAATTGAGAATTCTTATTATCTCAACAAACAGTCCTTTCTTCTCCGCTCTAAATTGGTAATTAATTGTACCACTTTGTTTGGCTGGCCAGCCATTGCTTTTTGCTTTCATAATATATATCGAATAATTCGAAAAATACTTTAGCGAAAAATGAAAAAATTCTACCGAAAATGTAGAATTTTTTGAGATTACTAGAAATTTTAACATTCTCGCAATGATAAGAGGTCGAGAAGGAATAGTTGCTATATAAATGGACGGTTATTAACCATTCCTATTTGTTTTTTGTGAATATATCATTTAATGATATGTTCTTTACTTGTGCTGCTGCTTTGTTCTCCTGTTGGATTTCGAGAAATACTTCTTTTCGATGAATGGAAATATCCTTGGGGGCATTAATGCCAATCCTTACCTGGTCTCCTTGAATGTCTATAATAGAGATTTCTATATTGTCTCCAATAATAATGGATTGTTCTTTCTTCCTTGTAAGTACCAGCATAAGTCACCCTCCTATCATACTGTCGGATTTTTCACTGCAGCATGAACTTTGAGATTCGTTACTTTTTTCAGAATCATTTGAGAATGAGCGACGAAGTCCTTCCAAAAAGCAATATCTCAGCGTGTATTCATTATTCTCCATCACTACCTGCTTGCCTTTATTGTTCTCAGTATTAATGATTACAGGTGCTTTTAAATTGGCAGTCATTTTAGTAATATCTTCAGGTACTACTATTATAGAATAAATCAATACCTTGTTTACATCAGTAATATTAAGTATTTCCACCTCTGCCGTATCTACGTCAACAATATATTCGTTCTTAATTAATCGTGGATCAATAATTACAAAAGCAAGCTCCGGATTGTCTATACTTTGAAGCCATTGAAAAGGCGAATTTTCGTCGTAACTATTAATAATAATAAACTTTTTTACGTCTTCAAAACCCGGCAGTCCTTCAGGAAAGTCTATAATATCTTCTTCATTTATTTCAATTAGTCCAAAGTGCCTTGTGTTTAGTTGCATATTATTCCTCCTTAAAAACTGTTCGTATCTAATGTGGAACGATTATAAACCGTTCCCTACAACCACCTAATAAATAAATTATTATATTACTCCTACATTTACTCTTCTCAATAATACAAAAAAATGTATCTATCTTCTCTATAGAAGGATGTGACAAAATGATAATTACTCAGAAATCGAACTTTTCAATCCTCCTATATTTCGATATCTACATTCTTACCTACATATTTAAATTGAATGGATGTATATTGCTTCATATATATATTTATTTCTGAAGGAGTTGCTTGTATCTTCATCTCGCCGGATTGATAGCTATACTGAACTCCGCCTGAACGATAGTATAGTTTTACATCTCCTGTAACTTCTATCTTAGGTCTGCTTTTAGGAATAGTAACCATGCCGAATTCCTTTTTTTGCGAACCTGCGCCCCTGGCTGCAATCTCTGCAATTGCATTACCTCCATCTTGTACTGCTTGAAGCGTTTTCCCATCCGCAGCAGTTTTAGCGATATACTGCATGGCTTGCTGCGAGGCTAACTGCACTGTTTCCTTTAAAAGATCCCGATTATTTTTACGCCCTGCTTCTGCAAAACACTGATACTGATCAATGTGCACTTTAGGCAAGTCCAGCTCAATTTCTATCTTTGCATATTCCTGATGCATATTTAGTTTGGCAGGTAACGACTGCATATAAAGCTGTGCTTTCTGTGTTTCAATTCCTATTTGCGCATGCGTTTGAGATATTTGTAGCATGATGAAATCCTCACATAATTAATAATGACTCAGGGACAGATCCGAAAAGCTGAAAAAATGATTACTGCTTTTAGCTTAGAAAACTTACAAGCGTTGGCTGAATGATTCTCGCTCCGGTAGACAAAGAAGCATTATATACATTTTCCGCCATCTCTAAATTCATGATTGCTTCGGCCATATCCACATCTTCATTTTTACTCATTAACTCGGTATAGTTGAGATAATCATCGTCTAATCTATTTTGCGTTAATTCTATATAATTTGTCTTGGCACCCACATCAGCCATGATGGTTAATAGTCTGTTCATATCGTTATCCAAGTCCGCGAGTACATCACCCACTTCAAGGTCATGGGTTTGTACCACAACATTCCCTAATGCGTCCAGACTGGCGGTCTGATATGATGTTTCACCACCCAGTGCAAACTCCAGCTTTCTGAAGGTTTCAAATAATCCTTCCGCTCCGCTTCCGAAAACATTATTTCCTTCCACGTTTATATTCAGATTGTTGCCTGCACCTATTTTATAGACAATCTGCTGACTCTGATTCTTTACAGCTTTTGCATTGTCGGAGAACCCCATCTTTTTCAATGCGTCAGAGCCGGTCACTGCATTAAGGGCGAGACGGTCACCATCTAGAACTGTAAACTTCAACCTACCTTCCTCATTATTAACTTGAACAATATCGCTACTCCCGAAAACAGTATTCAGCTCTGTCTGCAGATCAGATACAAAAGTATCCAAATTTGCTGTATTCATAGAGGATATATCAATCGTCTGCATAGGAACAGGAGGAGTTTTATCAATAGTTATGGAGAACTGATCTCCCGCAGCAGCAGTAAAAGATGTATAAGCACCCATCATCAATTCGGGCTGTCCGTGTATTTTGTCCAAATTGTCTTGATAAAATGCTTCAAAGTCAGCTGGCACAATATCACTTGACACCGGGCCGCCGATCGCAAGGTAATTTCCCTGATAGGTAATTTTCTTTCCTGCGACGGTATCTTCAATCGCAAAGGGGGGTTCATCGGTCTTATAGCCCGCAAATACATATCGTCCGGCATAGCTCGCATTAGAAATTTCCACGATGCTTTGCTGAAGCTGAACAATCTCCGCTTTAACCATTTCCTTATCTTGGTCGGACAAAGTACCGTTTGCAGCTTCTACAGTAAGTTCCCTTGCTCTTTGAACAACATCTTCCAAATTGCTCAAAGCACTCTCAGTGACTTGCATCCACGAATCCGCATCGTCCACATTCTTTTTGTATTGTTCTATTTGGGACATGTTTGACCTTAGTTTCATAGAGCGTGCCGCCACAATCGGATCGTCAGAAGCAACTTTTATCTTTTTGCCGCTCGACATCTGATACTGATATGTACTCATTCGATTAAGGTTTTTATTCATAGTTGTCATCATATTTCTAACCATCATGTTATTTGTAACTCTCATAAAGCAATCCCCCAATTCTCCACTAATTACCTACCTGACGTCCCCATCCTGTTAATGGTGGTATCATATATTGCATCCATAACCGTAATCATTTTCGCAGCTGCATTATACGCCTGTTCATACTTAATCATATTTGCTGCTTCTTCACTAATGGATACACTTGAGATAGATAATCTTCGATTGTCTATCTGTTCTACAATATTACTTTGATTGGTATACATTCTTTGCGCCTGTTCTGCATCTACGCCCAAATTTGCTACCAGGGATTTCATATAATCTTCCGGCGCGCCTTCCGCAAACATACGGGTATCATTCCTCAGTTCCAGTAATTGAATGACATTTTCATTGTTACCATCCTCACCGTTGGCAGAACTCGTAGCAATTTTGTAAATGCCATCATCACTGTTCATAATATCGGATGAAACAGAAATATTCGCCGCAGTAATATGACTGTATATATCGTCCATATCCGATCCCCCACTCATAAATTCCGCAGAAGACTTCGCGGTTTGGCCGTCGGCATATGTGAAAAACCTTGTCCCCATTGAACCGTCCAACCCTATTCCCCCGGCATGCCCAACATAATATGACTCCCCGTCCGCAAATGTGCCTTCATTAAAGGCCTCTGCAAAAGTCCGTGCGAACTGGTTAAGCTTATCCATATAGTACGGAATGCCTTTGTACTCCCCTCCTGTACCGTTGCCGTCACGCATATCCATGTACCCTTTTAGTTCTCCGCTTTTGGGTACTACTTTATTCCCACTGTCTTTCCATTTCATCTGATACATGCTATCAGCATCTTCATAGCATTCCAGTTCATAGTTATTAAAATGATTTACAAGGTAGGTACCGTTTAATGTGATTTGAAAATGCCGGTCTTCCTGCCCGTTAGGCAGCGTCCCGACAACTACTTCCCCGGCCTCGATATTAACTATCTTTGACAATTGGTCTACCAGCATTGTTCTTTGATCCCGCAGATCATTTGCATGACTGCCATCTACCTCAGACTTATAAATCTGCTCATTCAAAACAGTAATTTGCTTGGAAATAGAATTAATCTCCCCTACTTTCAAATCCACTGCGTAGTTTAAGTCATTTTTCATTTTCAATAATTGTTCCGACGTGGCATTCAAATACTTGCAAGTAGTGTTTCCTTGCGCCTTCAATGCCTCCCTTGCTTGTTGGCTGCTGGGATCTTTCGACAATGTCTCAAGGGCATCGAAAAATGCGTCCAACACTTTGCCGGAACCATTGCCGTCAATCTCATTAAAGATGCCTTCCAACTCTTCCACAGCAGTAGATTTCGTCTCCCATTCTCCATATGAAACATTTTCATTCCAGTACTTATAGTCTACATACTCATTTCGTACCCGTTCAACACTTGTAATGTCAGCACCTGTACCGATCATACCTGTACCATTATAGGTTGTCATGGCTCCGGTTGCCTTTTGTGTGGCTACCTGACGGGAATATCCGGGCGTATTGGCATTGGCTATATTATGATTGACTACATTTAATGACGCTTGGCTTACAAACAAACCCCTCGAAGCAATATTCAATCCAAAAAAAGAAGAACCCATATATAAAACCTCCAGCTTTATCAATTAATAATTAGCTACTTTAGCGTCCTACAATCCCCATCCTGTTTACAATCTGGTCTATCATTTCATCGACAATATTAATTACTCTTGCGCTAGCATTGTATGCATGCTGGTATTTCATCATATTTGTCATTTCCTCATCCAAAGAAACCCCAGACAACGAATCCCGATTGTTTTGCAGTTGAACCAGCAACGTATACTGATTGTCTGACAAGCCGCCTGCTTCCTGACCGACTGCACCTACCCACGAAACAATACCGCTGTAATAGGTATCAATATCGACGGTAACATTGCCGTCCTGGAAAAATTTCAAACTGCGCAAGTCGGCAATTTCTTGCGCCACCTGGTTATCATTCTTTCCCGCTCCTGTAGCGGATGCGGCGATTTTATTCAATCCATTATCATCATTAAACAGTGGATTCACTTGAATGTTGCTCATTTCAAGTGGCAATGATTCATCGATTTTGGTAAATAGTTCAACACCGCTACTGCCATCGAGACCGACGCCTCCACTATGCAGCTCATTCACTTTCCTGGTCATAAGGTTTACCATAATATTAATCCCATTCCGTAATTCTGAAATAATATTTTCCGTAGATGGATTAAATTTATAGCCTGGCAAAGCTGCATCGGTATTGACATCTGTTCCTTCAACCGGCGAACCATTTCCCACACTTCCTTTATAACCGTCCACATCTCCTCTTGCCTCAATCAATCCTTTTAGTCTGCCGCCTCGTACCTGTACAAAAGCATCATTGTTTTCCCACTTTGCAGTGTAAAATATGCTTTGATTACTGTTATAGTCCGCTTTGATTGCATTGGTCTTTAATCCGTTAACCAGGTATATGCCCCCAATAGCAACGTCTACTGTACCATTAGCCTTTTCGGAAATATCTATATTAATCATTTGGGATAAATCATCCAATAACAGATTTCTCTCATCCCTGAAATCATTCGCCTGATCTCCGCTTCCTTCAACTTTCATAATCTTTTGATTCAGTTCCGCTATTTGTTTGGCAGTAGAATTAATATCACCTATCGTATTTTTAATTTCCATATTAGTATCATTTTGAAGCCTGTTCAGCTGATCACCAATGTGATTCACCATATCAACAAATTCTATGCTCCGCTGTCTGACAGATGCCCTGACAGTAAGGCTTCCCGGATCCTTGGACAATTCCTCCCACGACTTGAAGAACTTATCTATCACCGAACTCAAACTTGTATTTGAAGGCTCCGGTAAGATTGTCTCTATCTCTTCTACTACACTGCTTCTTGCTTCAGCGTAACCGAACAATTCACTTTGTTGACGATATGTATTATCTAGAAACTGGCTTCTGACTTGTCTCGTCTGCTGCACATCCGCGCCAATGCCTACCAGAAACCTTCCTATACTTGAAGGTGCGGTTTCTGCAATGATCGTCTGCTGGCGGGAATAACCTGCCGTATTCACATTAGATATATTATGACCGGTAGTATATAAGCCCCTTTCACTTACATACATACCCGTTCGTGCGATTTGATAGCTTGAAAAAGTCGATCCCATCTCAAAACCTCCGGTTTTAAATGCAGAATTACTTCTCTTTTTTGATCTAATTATAAGAGTAATTCTCTATTGTCAATTCTCAATTCTTTTGACTATAATTTTATATCAAAGAAATTCCTTGTGCCTCTTGTTTCACGTGTTGTCCCCTTGCTTTCGTACGCATTTCCAGGCACTGATGCATCAGTGAGCAAATTCATTGAAAACTCTATGTATTCCAGAGATTGTTTGATAAGCTTCGCATTTAAATCATTTCTATTTTTTAACTCTTCTAATATCTTTGTCATGTTCTTTTCAAAGTCTCTCAGCTTTTCCTGTTGAGACTTGTCTAAATGCTGCATCAGATTGAAGACGGTGATATTCTGTTTGTCAAGTTTCAATTGATCGGCAATAACATCTACAGCCTCTTCCCTCTGCTGTTCTAGCCGCCCGATCTGTACTACCAAGGCTTGCTCTAGTTTGACAAGGCTTTCTAACTCAGCAATTCTGCCTGCAACGATTACTTCTGTTTTATCCTTTGCTA
>JBFWMP010000100.1:0-10414 GCA_050251575.1 Clostridia bacterium | reverse complement strand
TACAGCAGTATTGTGCAGAAAAAGGAGTAGAATGTGCCGTTGCGCCGGTATTTAGCAAGGGCGGAGAGGGCGGTACTGAGCTAGCCAATAAAGTGATCAATGTAATTGAAAAAGGCACATCAAACTTTAAATTTTTATATGATGAAAAACTGCCTATCAAAACAAAAATAAATACAATTGTTACCCAAATCTATGGAGGAAAAGATGTTGCATATACTTCCGGAGCTGAGAAATCCATTGCGCGACTGCAATTGTTAGGCTACGATAAGCTGCCGATATGTATGGCAAAGACACAGTATTCACTTTCTGATGACCCGGCATTATTAGGAAGGCCGGAAGGGTTTACCGTTAATGTAAAAGAGGTAAGAGTTTCGGCGGGAGCCGGCTTTATCGTTGTTCTTACCGGAGATATTATGACGATGCCCGGGCTTCCCAAGGTTCCTTCAGCAGAGATTATTGATGTGGATGCTGCCGGTAAGATTTCAGGTTTATTTTAAATAGCACAATCAAATTAGAGAATGCAGTAAGAGAGCATTTGAAAGGGGTATAAAATGGGAGCAAAGATACTAAACGGAAAAGAGATAGCTGCAAGGATAAGGGGAGAGTTAAAAGGCACGGTTGATTCCTTAAAAGAAGAAGGGATACATCCGGGATTGGCAGTAGTTATCGTTGGAGATAACCCTGCTTCAAGAGTATATGTAAATTCAAAGAAAAGGGCATGTGCAGAAATTGGGATAGAGTCTTTTGAATTTGCTTTACCGCAAGATACAACGGAAGAGCAATTATTAAATTTAATTAAGGATTTAAATAATGACAAAAAAGTGAATGGCATACTTGTACAATTGCCGTTGCCGAAGCACATTGATGAAGAGAAAGTTATTTATGCAATTGATTCTATAAAGGATGTGGACGCTTTTCATCCTGTAAATGCAGGAAAACTTATGATTGGAAAACCGGAGTTCTTACCCTGTACTCCCGCCGGAGTTATGGAGTTAATACGCGAGAGCGGCATTGATATAGCAGGGAAGGAATGCGTCATTATAGGACGCAGCAATATTGTAGGAAAACCCCAGGCAATGCTGCTTTTAATGGAGAATGGGACGGTTACGATCTGTCACTCAAGAACCAAAGATCTTCAAGAAGTATGCAGAAGAGCAGATATATTAGTAGCGGCTGTGGGAAGACCTGAGTTTATTAAAGGAACTATGATTAAGCCGGGTGCAGTGGTTATTGATGTAGGAATTAACAGAGCAGAAGATAAAAAGCTTGTTGGTGATGTTGAATTTTCATCTGCATCAGAGGTTGCTTCTGCCATAACACCCGTTCCTGGTGGTGTAGGGCCTATGACTATCATAATGCTGATGAAGAATACTGTAAAGGCTGCCAGAATACAGCAGCTTTAGAACAGGGGACGGTTCTTTGTTTGAAAATGCCTCAACGGTATGACAGCATACTGTTGAGGCATTTTCTATCCCAATCTGTTTATAGCTTCACATCTATAAATTCTCATGCCTTTTGAAACGAATTTGTCTTCATATTCAGTGGTTATGATTTCTGTTGCATCACTGCTATGTAAATCAAAAGAAATATTCTTAAGCTTATAGGCATTTTCACAGAACTCATTTAGTGAAAATTCAAAAAGTTTTTCGTTATCTGTCTTAAAATGTATGTCCGCATCCTCTTTTAGAAGCTTATTATAGATTGTAAGAAAGTTTTTATGTGTTAACCTTTTCTTGCTCCATCTTTTCTTAGGCCATGGATCGCAGAAATTTATATAAATTCTGCTTAACTCCTGCGTACCAAAAATTTGCTGAATATTATAAGCATTGAAGAAAAGAAAGCCGATGTTATCAAGTTTCTTAGATTCAACCTTTTGTACAGCATTGAATACTAGCTGCTCTTTCATTTCCAAACCGATAAAATTGATATCCGGATTACGTTCAGCCAGAGTTATCAGGAATTGTCCTCTGCCGGTACCCAGTTCAATGTGTATTTCATTATTATTTAAGAAATACTCATTCCATTTACTCTTATAATTTTCCGGATTTGTGCATACGTATTTATCATAATATTGTAATTGATCTCGAGATATATTTTTTCTTCTTGTTCTCATTGTATATTCACCTGCTAGAAAATATTTAGTTTGCTTTGAAGATATATTATCACGAAAGAAATTCATATACAAGGAAACTCTTTAATGAGGGTGAATAATTGTATACATGTATATAAGTTTTCACAAAAATATTGCCATATTACATAATTTCAGATATAATTTATTTATGTGTTGCATATAAAAAAGTATAAACTATAAAGTGGAGGGGTTATATTGAAGAAGTTACTATTATTAGTTTTATGCGTTGTTTTGGGGTTATCCATGGTTTTATCCGGATGTGGCGCAGCAAAAAACAATTTGATTTTAGCAACAGGAGGTACCTCAGGTACATATTATCCTTTTGGGGGAGCAATGGCACAAATTTTCAATACGAAAGTTGAGAATATGAATGTGACTGCTCAAGCAACAGGTGCATCTAAAGAAAACCTGAGATTAGTTGGTAAGGGCGAAGCAGATTTAGCTATCGTTCAAAATGATGTTATGGATTATGCGTTTACCGGAACAGAACTTTTTAATCTTGAAGGTGAGAATGAAAAAATTGAAGGATTTAGAACTTTAGCAACCTTATATCCAGAAGTTGTTCAAATTGTTGTTTCACCTGACAGTGGTATCAATTCTGTTGCAGACATGAAGGGTAAGAGAATTTCTGTTGGGGATGCAGGCAGCGGTGTTGAAGCAAACGCTAAACAGGTCCTTGAGGCTTATGGATTGACATTTGATGATTTAAAAGTTACCCGCCTTTCGTTCAAAGAGTCTGCTAATGCCTATAAGGATAAGCAGTTGGATGGATTTTTTGTAACAGCAGGTGTTCCGAATACAGCAATACAAGAAATTACAGCGCTGCAGGATGTAAAAGTGCTTTCAATTGATGATGCGTCTGCTGCAAAGTTGGCAGAGAAGTATCCTTTCTATACACAATACACTATTAGCAAGGATATCTATAAGGGTATGACTGAAGATGCTAAAACTGTAGCTGTAAAAGCTACTTTAATCGTTCGCAAGGATTTAAAGGATGATGTAGTATACGATCTTACTAAATCTTTATTTGAAAATAAAGAAGAATTAGGGAATGCCCATGCCAAAGGGAAAGAATTGGATATAAATGATGCTATAAAAGGTGTATCTGTGCCACTGCATCCGGGAGCAGAAAAATATTATAAAGAAAAAGGCGTAGTTAAATAATGTATTCAGCCCAAATATATAACTCTATTTTACAAAGAACATCGCCGGGGAGACGCAAGTTTACCCGGCCTCTTTCTGCAATAAGTATTTTTGCAGTTATTTTTGCTTTTAGTATAGTGGTTTTGTTTTTTCCCGTTGCGAGGAAATTTGTTCTCATTGAAGAGAAGACAGGTAAAGTTCTATATTATACGGATATAAAGCCGTATGACACTTTCACTGTAACGTATACGCATTCAGTCAATAAAAGTCCTGTAGATGATGTTTTTGAAATTCAACCGGACTATAGTATTATGGTAAAGAAGACAATCTATCGTTCATTTGGGGCTGGAGTGCCTTATGAAATTGATAAAGGGCAGGTGCTTAATATTTATGATGACAGGATGGAAATTGATAATATCAATCTACCTTTAGAGAAATACCTTCTTTTTGTAGGGACGATTGCTGAACATAAATTAATGATACATGAGCAAGAGATATATTTGGATCAGCTGACGCAGCCGCAGCAAACTGTTCGATTCGAGGTTAGAAAGATACCTATTCATATATTAATAAGGAGGGGGTTGTCATGAATATGGAGAAAGAAAACCTGCTTACGAATCAAGATACGCCAAACCAACAAGAACTTGAAGAAATACTGGCGAAGTATGACAAAGAATCTGCTTTTAGAAGGTTAACAGGAATACCGCACTATATTATAGCAACAATTGCAATTATTTTTTCATTATTTCAGCTTTACACCTCATATGATGGACTTTTGCCGCCACAGATTTTGAGGCCTGCCCATCTTGGTTTTGTTTTACTGCTTGGATTTTTATTATATCCGGCAACCCAATCTATGTCGAAAAGATCTATCCATTGGTCAGATATAATTTTAGCTATTGTCGGAGTTTTCGTTACAGGCTATCTGATATGGAATTATGAGGTATTGATTGGCAGAGCCGGTGCATATAATACGGTTGATATTATTGTTGGTATTATTGGAATACTCCTGGTATTGGAAGCATGCCGAAGAGTAGTAGGGATACCGATTCTGGTAATCGCCTGCATCTTTATTGCTTACTCATATTTAGGACCGTATATGCCCGGATTTTTAAATCATAGAGGCTATTCGCTAAGAAGAATTGTAACACATTTGTTTTTTACGACTGAAGGAATCATGGGCGTTCCTCTAGGGGTTAGTGCCTCATTTATATTCTTATTTATCCTTTTCGGAGCATTTTTAGATAAAACAGGGATAGGAAAGTTTTTTATTGATTTGGCTAATTCGATTGCAGGAGCTACTGCAGGAGGTCCTGCAAAGGTTGCAGTACTTACCAGTGCACTTTTAGGTACAGTATCCGGCAGTTCGGTATCTAATACTGTTGGTTCCGGAAGCTTTACTATTCCAATGATGAAAAGTTTAGGCTATAAACCGGAATTTGCTGCTGCGGTAGAAGCGGCTGCCTCAACGGGTGGACAATTGATGCCGCCTATTATGGGGGCTGCTGCATTTTTGATGGCCGAATCTTTAGGTATACCCTATTTGGATGTTGCGAAAGCAGCTATTATCCCGGCGCTATTATACTTCACTGGAATTTGGATTATGGTTCACCTAGAAGCGAAGAAGCTAGGTATGAAGGGGATGAATAAGGATGAAGTTCCTAAGTTTTGGGATGTTATGAAGGAACGGGGCCACCTATTCATACCATTAGCAGCGATTATTTACTTCCTTGTAAACGGTTCTACGCCTGTCAAGGCTGCATTTAATGGGATTGTATTTTCTATTATTGCCAGTATGCTGCGTAAGAGCACCAGAATGAGCTTTAAAGACTTTATGGAAGCACTTGAAATGGGTGCTAGGAATATTATCGGTGTTGCCATAGCGTGTGCAACGGCAGGTATCATTGTAGGGGTTGTAACATTAACAGGTTTGGGATTGAAAATGGCTACCGGCTTGTTAGGCTTATCCGGCGGGATTCCAATTTTGACGCTGTTCTTTACTATGATTGCGTCACTTATACTTGGCATGGGTGCACCAACGACGGCTAACTATATTATAACATCGACGATTACTGCTCCGGCAGTAATGGCATTAGGTATGCCTGCACTGGCAGCGCATATGTTTGCTTTCTATTTTGGTATTGTAGCTGACGTAACACCTCCGGTGGCACTTGCTGCGTATGCAGGATCAGCGATTGCAAAAGCAAATCCAATGAAGGCAGGTATACAAGCTACCAAACTCGCTATTGCAGCATTTTTAATACCTTATATTTTTGCTTTCAGTCCAGCTTTGCTGCTGATAAATACGACTCCGCTTCAGGTTGCGCAGATTGTTACTACTTCATTAATCGGTATGTTAGGAGTAGGTGCAGCCATGGAGGCATATTTCCTCACACATACTAATAAGATTGAGAGAATAGTGCTGTTAGTTGCTGGATTAATGCTGATACATCCGAGCATGTTCACTGATATAGCGGGTATTGGCGCTATCACAATAATTTTCTTATTCCAACTAAGAAAATCAAAAAGAGAAATAATGTAGAAGTGATAGGCTGCACGTATTACTAATAAGATTAGTTAATGATAATAATGTATACAGAAAGAAAATAAAGATTAATGAAACCCCATGAGGTGTTTGCAGGAGAACTCTTGCTTATCTTCATGGGGAATTTTTATGTTCTTAAATACCTGCCTTAGTGCAAACAAAACGTATAGTTACCCAATGTAATAATAAGTGAATAGAAAAACTATTGGAATAGATGAAATATAAGGAGTAAAATATATTTTATATACGAAATATTAATATGGGAAATTAAGAAAGCTAATAGATAGACAAATATAAGAGATTTTTGAATAAGTACTTTCAAGTCATAGCAGATTAAAAAAGGAGCAGGAGAATAATGTTGAAGTTAACTAGATATCTAAAGCCTTTTATTGGGTTGATTATTGCAGCAATCGTTTTGCTGTTTGTTCAAGCAATGGCAGATCTTTCTTTGCCCGACTATATGTCGGACATTGTAAACAATGGTATCCAGCAGGGAGGGATTGTGAATGCAGTACCGAAAGCAATAAGACAAGGCCAGATGGATAAGCTTGCACTGTTTATGGATGCAGATGATAAGGCAGAGGTTGTAAAAAATTATATACTGATTGATAAATCAAATACAGATTATGATAATTACGTTAAGCAATATCCGGTTTTAACGAAAGAACCTGTTTATATTCAAGATGATATTGATAAAGCAAGTCTTATTAAGCTCAATGATATCATGGGGAAAGCCTTTCTTGCTGTTGCAGGGATTGAAAAAATGAAATCTGAGGCAAAGGACGGGATTATCTCCTTTAACGGAATGAACATTCCGGCTAATACAGATCTCTACGCTTTACTAGAAGAACTGTCGCAGGATCAAGTTTCTGAAGTAACTGAATCTATGGAAAGACAATTTACAGCTTTAGGTGACAGTATGATTATGCAGATGGCAGCTCCCTTGGTAAAAATGGAATATGCTGCCCTTGGTATGGATACAGACAAAATTCAAAGCAATTACATTATCAACACAGGAATACGTATGCTTCTATTATCCTTGCTGGCTGCAGTATGTACAGTTATAGTAGGTTTTTTATCAGCAAGAACAGCGGCAGGGCTGGCACAAAATTTACGCGGATATGTCTTTACTAAGGTTGAAAGTTTTTCTAATTCAGAATTTGATAGATTTTCCACCGCTTCACTGATCACAAGAACAACCAATGATATTACTCAGATTCAGATGCTTATGGGTATAATGATAAGAATGGTATTCTATGCACCTATTATGGGAGTGGGAGGAGTAATCAAAGCTCTCGGCAAAAGTTCTTCCATGTCCTGGATTATCATGCTTTCAGTTATTGTACTTTTAGGGCTGATACTTGTAGTGTTTTCAGTTGCCATGCCTAAATTTAAGATTATCCAAAAACTTATTGACAGGCTTAATCTTGTAACCCGTGAGAATCTTTCGGGTATGATGGTGATAAGAGCATTCAACACCCAAAAGTTTGAGGAGGAGCGCTTTGATAAGGCAAATCATGATCTTACAAGTACTAATCTTTTTGTAAATCGTGTCATGATACTCATGATGCCTGCTATGATGCTTATCATGAATGGCGTTACACTGCTCATCGTTTGGACAGGGGCACATCAGATTGCAGACTCGGCTATGCAGGTTGGGGATATGATGGCATTTATGCAATATGCGATGCAAATTATTTTTGCATTTCTAATGCTATCCATGATGTTTATCATGATACCAAGAGCGTCAGTATCTGCACAGCGTATTGCTGAGGTATTGGAAACAGAGACTATGATTGTAGACCCGGAAAAGCCTAAGAATTTTGATAAAAGTGTAAAAGGCATAGTTGAATTTAGAAGTGTATTTTTCAGATATCCGGGGGCTGAAGAGGATATGCTTAAGGATATAAGCTTCAGAGCCTTATCGGGGCAGACTACAGCCTTTATAGGTTCCACCGGTGCAGGTAAAACAACCCTGATTAACCTGATTCCGCGTTTTTATGACGTGACAAGTGGCCAGGTTCTCGTCAACGGAATAGATGTAAGAGATGTAACACAGCATGAACTTCGTGAGAAAATTGGTTATATACCTCAGAAGGGCTCTTTGTTTAGTGGTACCATTGAATCTAATTTAAGATATGCAGATCCAAATGCAACAGACGAGGAGATAAGGAGAGCGGCAGAGGTCGCTCAGGCGATAGAGTTCATAACAGAAAATCCAGAGGGTTTTGAAACAGCAATTTCACAAGGGGGAACGAACGTATCCGGGGGCCAGAAACAGAGGTTGTCAATCGCCCGTGCGCTTATTAAAAGACCTGAGGTATATATATTTGATGATAGCTTCTCTGCCCTTGACTTTAAGACAGACGCAGCTCTGAGGAGAGCGTTAAAAGCCCAAACAGGTTCAAATATAGTTCTTATTGTCGCGCAGCGTATTTCAACCATCATAAATGCTGAGCAGATTATTGTTCTTGATGAAGGTAAAATTGTCGGCGTAGGTGCCCACAAGGAACTTATGCGAACTTGCCCGACATATCAGGAAATTGCTTTATCACAGCTCTCGAAGGAGGAATTAGCGTGAGTGAACGCAATACTAGTACACAGCACTCAAGGCCAATAGGCGGACGAGGGCATGGACCCGGAGGGATGATGGAGGGCGGAGAAAAAGCAAGGGATTTCAAAGGGACAATGGCAAGGTTAATTAAATATCTGAGTGAGTATAAGGCATCAATTATAGTTGTATTTATATTTGCAGCAGCCAGTGCGATATTTACTATCATAGGTCCTAAGGTTTTAGGTAGAGCGACCACAAAATTATTCGAGGGTGTTATGAATAAAATTGCAGGGACCAGTGGTGGAATAGATTTCATTTATATTAGGAATATCATTCTAATCCTTGCAGTTTTGTATTTATCAAGTGCATTATTCGGGTACATCCAAGGGTGGGTGATGTCGGGTGTTTCGATGAAAGTAAGTTATCGCTTCCGAAGGGAAATTTCCGAAAAAATAAATCGCATGCCGCTTAAATATTT
This sequence comes from Clostridia bacterium, assembly GCA_050251575.1. Classification (GTDB taxonomy): domain Bacteria; phylum Bacillota; class Clostridia; order SK-Y3; family SK-Y3; genus X23. Next base: position 1,563 of record JBFWMP010000100.1, on the reverse strand, counting down.
TGACGGTACAAACCATGGTGAAATATTATCTCGTGTTACGAATGATGTTGATACTGTCAGCCAGACGCTTAATCAAAGCTTGACTCAAATTATCACATCGGTTACAACTGTAGTTGGTGTGATTATTATGATGTTTAGTATAAGCTGGCAAATGACACTTGCAGCACTTTGCATCATTCCTATATCTATGATACTGATTATGTTTGTTGTGAAGCGGTCACAAAAGTATTTTAAGCATCAGCAGAAATATTTAGGGAACATAAACGGTCATGTTGAGGAAATGTATGGCGGGCATAATGTAATAAAAGCTTTTAATGGTGAGGAAAAAAGCGTAGAGAAGTTTAATATATTAAATGAAAAGCTCTATGGTGCAGCATGGAAATCCCAGTTTCTGTCTGGAATGATGATGCCTATTATGACTTTTGTAGGTAATTTGGGTTATGTGGCAGTATCTGTTCTGGGGGGATGGCTTGCAGTAAAAAAAACCATTGAAGTAGGAGATATTCAGGCATTTATTCAGTATGTACGTTCCTTCACCCAACCTATTTCACAGATTGCTAATATTTCTAATGTGCTTCAGCAGACTGTCGCTTCTGCAGAGCGGGTATTTGAGTTCCTGTCAGAGAAAGAGGAAATTCCTGAAGCGTCCGAACCAGTGAAACTTGAAAATGTTCAGGGGAGTGTTGAGTTTAAGAATGTTCATTTTGGATATAATTCTGATAAGATCATTATCAATGATTTCTCAGTTTCTGTTAGGCCGGGACAGAAGGTTGCAATTGTCGGGCCTACCGGTGCAGGTAAGACAACTATGATTAAGCTGCTCATGCGCTTCTATGATGTAAACGAGGGTGGAATATTAATTGACGGTTATGATATTAGAGATTTTGCCCGTGGCGACCTGCGTTTGATGTTTGGTATGGTTTTACAGGATACCTGGCTTTACAATGGGAGCATAAAAGAGAATATTCGATATGGGCGTCTTGATGCAACGGATGAAGAAGTTATCGCTGCTGCAAGAGCAGCACATGTTGATAGCTTCGTGCACGTGCTGCCCGATGGCTACAATATGACTCTGAATGAAGAAGCTTCAAATATATCGCAAGGGCAGAAGCAACTCATTACAATTGCAAGAGCCATTCTTGCAAATCCCAAAATTCTTATTCTTGATGAGGCTACAAGTTCGGTAGATACTCGAACTGAGGTTCAGATTCAAAAGGCTATGGATCATCTTATGGAAAACCGTACAAGTTTTATTATTGCTCACCGATTGTCCACAATCCGGGATGCTGATTTAATACTTGTCATGAATCATGGAGATATTGTAGAACAAGGTAGCCACCGTGAGTTGCTTGCGAAGAAGGGCTTCTATGCAAATCTTTATAACAGTCAGTTTGAAGGTATACAGGTAAGTTAAGCAAATAGGATTGTATTTAAAAGAGTTTAACACTGTAGTTATGGATGAGTAAAAATTATTTTATTTGATATATATGATAACTAATGTTATAATAAGATAATTACAAATATATGAAGTACTTGCTTCTCGTTTTCAATATTAGTTCTGTT
>JBFWMP010000099.1:0-10467 GCA_050251575.1 Clostridia bacterium | reverse complement strand
TTGGTTTTCTCAGCTGCTTTATTATGTGGACAAACCTCTTGACATATATCACATCCAAATACCTTCTTGCTTTTCTTTATGATTTCTTTCTCAGTGTCTGATAACTGCTCCTTCTTTTGTGTAATATAGGAAGCACAATAAGTTGGATTCATATTATACCCTTCCATCAATGCTGCACCGGGACAGTTACGTATACATGCCCCACATTGCAGGCACTTTTTATCCAAAGGTCTATCAAACTCAAAAGAATGATTAGTCAAGATATATCCAATGAAAACATAAGAGCCGTATTTTTCTGTAATCAATTGGTTGTTCAATCCGAAGTATCCTAATCCAGCTAAATATGCCAGGTATCTTTCAACCAACGGTCCGGTATCAACAAAAGCTTTATATTCAAATCCGATAATGTGACTTTCTAAAAACATACTAATCTGTTCTAATTTTTTTTTAATAACTTTATGGTAGTCTACTAAAAAAGTATATTTCGATATATTTGAACCGTTCGGAGCATCAGTTAAATACGGAAATAAGCATACTATGACTGATTCAACATTTTCCATGGCAAGGTGAGGGTCCACTCTTTTTTTTGTATCCTGCTCTTCCATCCCTGTATACTGTCCACTGGATATCCTTTGCCTTAATCTTTCCTCAATCTCCGGGTAAGGACCGGGAGGTGCTATCCCGATATATTCTATACCTAATGACTGGGCAAATGTCCTCAACTTCTCCTTCATCTTATTTCTCCACGCTTTCGTTTATTGCAATGAACAAAGTTTTCTTATTTGTTGATAATAATCGCTTCATCTGTTGAAACTTCGTCAAGATTATCTTCCCACAAGTACTTTCTTGTCTCTTGTACAATGACGCCACTTAACATCAGTAGTGATATAAGATTTGGAATTGCCATCAGTCCATTGGTAATGTCAGAAAAATCCCAGACAATCTTAAGGGAAGAAACTGATCCGATGAAAACTACAATAATAAATATACATCTATAAGGCATAATTGCCTTTTTTCCAAATAAATACTCAATTGCTTTTTCAGCATAATAGGACCAACCAAGTATAGTCGAAAATACAAATGTAAAAAGACCAATGGTTAATATCATCGGACCAATTACAGGCAAAACAGAAAATGCCGCATTGGTAAGTGCCGCCCCTTCCAAGCCTTTTTGCCATGCACCTGAGTTAACCAGTACTAATCCCGTCATTGCACAAACAATAACAGTATCCCAAAAAGTACCCGTGGCTGATACCAACGCCTGTGACACAGGATTTTTAGTTCTCGCTGCTGCTGCTACGATAGGAGCACTGCCAAGACCGGATTCATTTGAAAATAATCCTCGTGCAATTCCGTATCTCATTGCTTCTCTGATACCTGCACCCACAAAACCACCCACAGCCGCTTGACCGCTAAATGCAGATTTTAAGATAAGCATGACCGTATCACCTAAAGTCTTATACCCCATCACAAGAATGACTAAACATCCTAAAAAATAAAATATCGCCATAAAAGGTACTAATATATTGCAAACCTTTGCAATACTTTTAATACCTCCAATAATTACTACTGCAGTTAACACCGACATTATCAAACCGGTTGCCCAAGTCGGAATATTAAAGGTCTTTAAAGCCATGTCTGAAATAGAATTCGCTTGATTCATATTCCCAATACCCAATGCAGCAATAGCTGTAAAAGCTGCAAACAATACTCCAAGCCATTTTTTCTTCAACCCATATTCCAACACATACATTGGTCCACCAGCCATAGTGCCGTCAGAAGTTTTTACTCTGTATTTAACTGCAAGAAGAGCTTCCGCATACTTCGTAGAAATACCGAACACGCCCGTAAGCCATGTCCACAAAACTGCACCGGGCCCGCCTACCGCAACTGCTGTTGCTACTCCTACGATGTTTCCTGTACCAATTGTAGCAGCTAGTGCAGTTGCCAGTGAACTGAACTGACTTACATCTCCATCAGATTTCTCATCTTTTGTAATAGAGAGCTTAATTCCTTTCCCTATATGTTTTTGTATGAATCCAAGTCTAAATGTTAAAAATAAGTGCGTGCCGAAAAGTAAAATAATCAACGGCCATCCCCAAATAATCCCATTCACTACAGAAATAACGTCTCCTACCACTTCCATTAAACCATCTCCCCTTTATCATTTTTATTATTTTAACAACAATGGTCCATCAATACAATATAAAATTAAAGGTTTTATATAAAAATAATTTATTCATCTTTTAATTTATACTTATTCTTCGGTCGTCCTACATTCCCATACTCCGGCTCCACAACAACCTTCTGCTCCCTTTCGAGATGATCCAAATATCTTCTGGCAGTAATTCTGGATAGTCCCACCTTTTTAGCAATTTGGTAAGCTGTAAAAGTTTCTCCCGCCATATCATGAATAGTATCGAGAATCTTTTTATAAGTATGCGGACTAAACCCCTTAGTATCTTTGATTCCCTCATCTTCTCCCATGGTCTTTTTTTCATTCAAGATATACTTGTCTATAATATCCTGCTCAGCACTTTCAAAATTGTGAAGGCTGTTTTTTCTTGCCTTGTACTGAAGAAGTGCTTCTTTAAACCTTTCAAAAGTAAAAGGCTTAATCAAATAATCTACTACACCATATCGAAAAGCTTCCTCAACGGTTTTCATATTTTTATCTGCTGTAATTAAAATAATATCACAATGGATGTTTTCTGCACGAATCCACTTAAGCAAATCAATACCTCTGCCCTGCGGGAAAAAAATATCTAATAATATTAGCTCCGGCTTCTTTTTAATAATCACTTCTTTCGCCTTCTCAATAGAATTCACACTCGCATAAACACTATATTCCTCTACTTTTTTCAAGAACCTCTCGTTAATCTCTCTTACCATTGGGTCATCTTCTACAATCAACACCTGTATCAATGTCATCCCCTCCTTCTAATGGAATAAAAATATCCCATGTTGTCCCATTAACTACCGTTAGTTTGATAGACCCTCCTGCATTATCTATAATTCGCTTTACAATGTTAAGACCATAGCCTCTGCTCTGCTCTTTGGTTGTGAACCCTTTGTTAAAAATTTCTTTCTGTATTTCTTCTCTAATCCCAGGTCCATTGTCTTCAATAGTTATTTTAAGACCAATCTCATCAGAAATCAATTTTACAACTATTTTTCCATTTTCATATTTAACCAGTTCATCTATGGCATTTTCAATCAAATTACCTATTACAGAACATATTTCATCTACAGTGATGCTTTCAGGCAACTCTGTTATATTTGAAGTAGAGTCAATCACTAAATCAATCTTTGCTTCTGATGCCTTATTATATTTTGCCAGAAGTATACCGGCAATATGTGCATCCTTTATCTTGTAATTGAGTATTTCCAAAATTTCTTGCCTTTGATTGGATACATCGGAGATGTATTTAATTGCCTTACCATATTCCTCTAGTTGTATGAGTCCTGATATGGTGTGCAGCTTATTCATAAATTCATGATTTTGCGCCCTCAAAGCCGAAGTTATACGTTTTATCCCTGTTAATTCTTCTGCCATTTGCTTAACCTCTGTTAAGTCTTGAAAGCTTGATACCACCCCAATAATATCATCCTTATGGTTCCTTAATAAGGTGTGACTGCAAAGCAGCGTTTTCCCATAACTTATCTTAATTTCTTGATTATACTCCGACTGTTTGCTTTCCAACACTTCCCTGATAGAATTTGTATAATTAGAATGAATATTTAATTCTTTTTTGCCGATATCATCTATCTTAAAATCAAAAATTTCTTCCGCTGTTTTATTAAACAAAATTACATTACCTTTTTCATCCATTGCTAAAATACCATTCTGTAAACTCTGTAAAATATTATCCCTTTGTCCTAGAAGCAGTGCAATTTCTTTTGGCTCTAAGCCGAAAATTGTGCGCTTAATCATAAAAGAAAGAACAGCCGCGCTGATTACACCAATTAACAAACCTATAACTAAAGTAATTTCAATATAAAAAATATGTGTTCCTATTTCTTCATATACCTTATTGTTGAGTAAGCCCACAAGAACCGCGCCTACCTGTCTTCCCTGATAATAGACAGGCACAAATGCTCTTATCGCTGAAATTAGAACATTCTTATCCTTAGAGACATATGCCTCTCCATTAGTAAGAACTCTTTCTTCACCACCACTGATATACTTTTTCCCTAAATCATATTCAATGGGATAAGAATATTTAATCCCCTCCATATCCATCACAATAATGTACTGGAACCGGGTCTTATGCTTAAAGCTTTCTATCGTATTCTGGATAATTTTATAATCTTTTGTTGTCGCCAGTGTCTCTTGAATAATATCCATTGCTGCAACTGTAACTGCTAAGTCCATTGCATTATTACCCATCTGCGTTTCGATGGTTCTTTCAACCTGTTTATAAGTGAAAAATCCTACGCCCCCAATAACGCTTATCAATATAATCATCATAAATAAAGTAATCTTATACTGGAGTTTCAATAGTATTCCACCCCTATCATTGTTCTTCCTTTATTTCTGCTTTTTCAATGGCATCTTCAATCGCTTCAATAAGCCCTTTACTGGTATATGTAGCGCCTGCCACTACCTCTACCTCAGCATTGTTCATCTTCAGTACTCTCTTTGGAATTTTATCATATACAATACTACTGAGCTCAGGCATCTCATATTCTTCTATGACTTCAATCGCGATTACCTTATATTCATCTGTCTCTACCATTACTTTTATAGGCCCATGGTGTCCTTCTCCCAAGCCTTCATATCTGCCTTTTTGATAACGCACTTCTTTAGAAGTACAAGAAATTCCTGTTGTAAGGAATATGAAAATAAAAAGTATAAGCACAAGCTTTTTCATATTGATCACCCTTCTTTACACAAGAGCTGTTAATAACATGGTATTTATTATATCACTTTATACTTTTTCTGTCATTCAAGATTTCACAGCATAAAAAAAACCTTTTAGGATAGTATCCTAAAAGGTTTTTTAATAAAAATTAATCTATATACAGATACCATTTTCTAACCACATTTATTTTCTTCCAAAGTTTTTTCAAAAGCGGCAGTACATAATAGTCCAATCCAAAGGTACTTCCCGAACCGCCAATAGTTGCTACACCACCGGTTAAATACCATAACATTTCAGTTGGTGCCATACCGGAAGCCCAAATCATCATGCCCATAGCAACTGAAACAACAGATGCAGCAGCAGAGAACAGCCCTGCAATTAACATTAATCCTACAATCACTTCGGCTATTACCATACCTGCTTGAAAAACCTGAGCAAGCACTGTAAAACCTCCATCCGGAGTATAGAAGAATAAACTCATAGACCACTTTACTATACTATCAATAAATTCCGGCACCGGTAATGCTGCCCCCCACTGTGACGTCGCTTCTGCAGCTTGTTGAACAGCTCCTGCTGCAGCTTGTGTCGATGCCGCTACAACATCTATCGCCTGCTTAGCTGTATCAACTGCCTGCGTTGCTCCTGCGACAGCATCAGCTGCAGCCGGCGGTGCAGGTATCAGGAATATCTTTGAAGGATCTTGAATGATACCAGGCAGCTTATGCAACCCTTGTTCCAACCACTTATAACCGATAAAAATCCTTAATGGTACCAACCAGAAATTTGGAGAGGATTTTGCAAAATATCCCCCCACAAAGCTTCTTCTATCCTTTATATGAAAAAACTCGTGCATTGCATACGACCAGCATTTATTAAATCCGGCAACCTGAAAGAAGTACAAAAAGTTAATAGCATGCTTCACAAACATTGCAAAAAATCCGGATAGGCTGATACACTTACCGGGAAATCCTACGCTGGCAACACCATAGCGTCCTCCGATACATACCATTACTCCATGAAATTCCGGCTTATAAGATTTCTTTTGTCCACCTTTTATATCTGTATAAATATTATGCGCAGCAATTGGAGCAGAATGTTCACAATTCTCTACCATCTGCGGAACAGGACGCTCTTCTCCTTCAGGAATATAAAACATATTATCACCGACAACATAAACATCTTCGTAATCCAATGACTGCAGCTTGTCGTTTGTGACAATTCTCTTTCTGCCTTTTTGTTCAATATCCATTTGTCCGACAATGTCAGAGCCTTCAACACCCGCTGCCCATATCACAGAATAAGTATCTAAGGTTCCTTTATCTCCAAGAGTTACAGAATCTTTAGTTACCTGGGTAATCCCCGCACCGGTAATTATCTGTATCTCCATTTTTTGCAGTCTTTTCTCCGCCTTTTTAATCAGATTTTTAGGCAAATTCGGAAGGATTGTCGGCAGGGCATCAACTACATACAGCTTTACTTCTTCTTTATCTATATGGAAATCTTCACACAGCCTGTCTTTCCACTCAGCTAATTCACCAATCATTTCAATACCGGTAAAGCCGCCGCCAACAACAACAAAACTCAATAGCTTCTGTCTTTCTTTTTTATCAGTCTCTTTCATTGCCTTTCTGAACATATTGAGAATATGCTCTTTCAAATTTACTGCATCTTCATAGGACCATAGCTTCTGCGTATATTCTTCTGCACCCGGAATGCTAAAATAAGTAGGCTGACATCCGGTAGCCACTACTAAGTAATCGTACTTATATGAAGTATTTTTTGACTCCAGCGTTTTACCTTTAAAGTCTATCTCTGTTATTTCATCAAGCACTACATCCACTTTTCTGCCGGTGAATATTTTTTTAAGATCCATCCTTATGGAATCTTCCTCTACCCTTCCAGCTGCTACCTCATGAAGTTCTGTAAGCATGGTGTGGTATGGCTGTCTATCAATAAGTGCAATTTCCACACTATCGTCTTTCTTAAACTTGTTTGCAAGCTTTTTTGCGGTCAGCACTCCACCATATCCGCCGCCAAGAACAATAATTTTTTTATTACTGCTCATAATTATGCCCCCTTTTTATTTCTATCTTCTACCCTAGTTAATTTTTTATCAAACTTTTCTATGAAAAAAGTACGGGCGTTTGTTATTTAACAAACTATCACAACCTCGCACATACGTATGAAAAAATTATAGCATGATGGTAAAATCATGTCTATAAAAGCGGCCCTTTTGTTCATTATGAATAAGTTTTACTAAGTTTTGTTCACAACGAACAAAAAGAAGCGGTAAGATCACGAATCTTTTACCACTTCTTTTATAAAAAAATATTTCTATTTCTTATTCGCAGGCTCAATATTTACTTTGCTTCCTTTGATGGTATGATCCTTCATCGTCATCAAGACTTCTTTCACATGTTCTCTTGGTACTTCTACAAAGGTATACTTATCATAGATATCAATAGTTCCTATCAAACTGCCTGAAATCCCGGTATTACCGGCAATACTTCCTACAATGTCTTTAGCTCCTACCTTATGGTTACGACCCACATTAATAAATAGCCTTACCATCCCCGGAGCGCCGCCTGTATTGCCATAATCTTCTTCTACCACCTCTTGTTTCTCTTCACTGGCAGTAGCCATCTTAAGCAACGCTGCTGCAATATCTAAAGAAGTATATTCTTCTTCCACTAGCTTTTGTATTATATTTATATACTCTCCTAAATGCCCTGCTTCTATCGTATTTTTGACTTTTTCCATAAACAGATTGGACTTTAGCTCTTGTACGTCACTTACCGATGGAACTGCCTGCAGAGAAATTTTAGTCTTCGTATACCGCTGAATATCCCTTAATTTATAGATATCCTTTCCAACTGCAAATGTAAAAGCACGTCCTGTTCTACCTGCACGTCCCGTTCTGCCAATTCTATGAACATAATATTCCTCATCCTGAGGAATATCATAATTAAATACCGCCTCTACGTCATCTACATCGATACCTCTTGCTGCAACATCTGTTGCGACAAGAATATCAATAGTTCCATTCCTGAATTTGCTCATTACCTTGTCTCGCTGCTGTTGTTTCAAGTCTCCATGTAATGCATCTGCAAAGAATCCTCTGATTTGCAAGGCACTTACCAGCTCATCTACTCTTCTTTTTGTATTACAGAAAACCAAAGATAACTTCGGATTATACATATCGATAAGTCTGCACAAAACTTCCGATTTCATTTTTTCCTTTACTTCAAAATATATTTGTTCAATACTTGGAACGGTCAGCTCTTTATGTACTACCTTTACTATCTGCGGATTTCTTTGATACTTTTTAGTTAAGTCTAATATTTCTTTGGGCATAGTAGCAGAAAACAATACTGTTTGTCTTTCCTTTGGAACTTCTTCCAGTATAATCTCAATATCTTCTCTAAAGCCCATATCCAACATTTCATCCGCTTCATCCAGTACAACAATTCTTGTGGCATCCATCTTTAAAGTCTTACGTCTCATGTGATCCATAACACGTCCAGGTGTTCCAATGATTATGTGTATCCCTTTTTTCAAGGCCTTAATCTGTCTGTCTATAGGCTGCCCACCATATATAGGCAGAATCTCAACACCTCTTTTGTATTTGGACAACCTTTTCATTTCTTCTGCTACTTGAATAGCTAACTCCCTAGTCGGACATAAAATTACTGCCTGAACTTTTTTGTTTTGAGTTTCTACCATTTCCAAAATAGGGATTCCAAAAGCTGCTGTTTTCCCTGTACCGGTCTGTGCTTGTCCAATCACATCCCTACCCTCTATAATATAAGGGATTGCTTGCGATTGAATTGGTGATGCTTCTTCAAAACCCATGTCAGCAACAGCCTTATTAATTTCTGTTGATAACTTTAACTCTTCAAACTTCAACTTTAACATTGTTATTATCTTCATCCTTTCTTTTTCAACTATATCTCAGGTACTTACGCGATCTATATATCATGCAATGACTATATAATTCGTATCTAATATAGTCTTTATCATAATTATACCATTAATACAATTATACTAATCTTAATGTGCAGAGTTATTTTATTTCATTCGCAGAAATTTGTCAAAGAAATTCACTTTATTATTTTTAAAAAATAAGCCTAACTTTTAATAACATGGAAAAAATAATAACAGAAAGTCCTTAAAAAATAATTTACTAAATATAACAAGATAAAGATTGTGCTATCCTTCACACTATGATACACTATAGATATTTAATATCATCTTATAGTACCTGGTCATATAATTTTAAGGAGAAATGTATATGGAGTTAAAGGAACTAAAAATTGGAAACCTTGTTGTTCCCATACCTATTATTCAAGGGGGAATGGCTGTACGTATATCTACTGCTTCTCTTGCAGCAGCAGTTGCAAATGAAGGAGGCATCGGCATTATTGCTGGTACCGGCATGAGCCTGGAAGAATTAATAGCAGAAATCCGCAAAGCTCGTGAGATGACAAAAGGAATTGTCGGAGTAAATGTACTCTTTGCAGTAAAAGAATTTGCAGACTTAGTAAAAGGTGCAATTAATGAAGGTATTGACTTGATTGTATCAGGAGCAGGATTCTCCAGGGATATGTTTGCCTGGGGCAAGGAAAGTGGCGTGCCTATTGTCCCTATCGTATCCTCTGCTAAGTTGGCAATACTTGCTGAAAAATTAGGCGCTTCTGCCGTAGTAGTAGAGGGAAAAGAAGCCGGTGGTCATTTAGGTACTGACCGACCTATGAAAGAAATCCTTCCGGAAGTTTGCAAAGCAGTAAACATACCCGTTATCGGTGCCGGAGGTATCATTGATGGTAATGATCTTGCTGAAGTCATAAAACTTGGTGCAGACGGCGTCCAAATGGGAACTCGTTTTGCTGCCAGTTATGAATCCAACGCTTCAAAGGAATTTAAAGATTCTTATATAAAGGCAAATAAAGAAGATGTTGTCCTTGTAAAAAGTCCTGTAGGGCTACCTGGTCAGGGAATTAGAAATTATTTTTTTAATTTGATTGAAAATGGAAACGCGCCTAAAATTGAAAAATGTAATGGATGTTTAAAACGCTGCTCCCATAGTTTTTGTATCATGGACGCATTAGAGAATGCTTGCATATTTGGTGATGAAAAAAAAGCTCTGATTTTTTCCGGCGAAAATGTCCATAAAATTAAGGAAATTCTTTCTGTCAAAACTATATTTGAAAGATTGTTGGAAGATATAAAAAACGCGTGATAACATAATAATATTTACTATTGTAGCATTTTAAAAAGCTATTTCTTTAAAGAAATAGCTTTTTAAACAAGGGAACACGATATTCTTTGTTGATGTTATCAAATATCATCTTAGGTCAACAAGTACTCTTATGTACTGCTTTCAATGATCTAACCTATTTATTACATGGACCGAAAAAGTTAAATCCGCCAGTGAAACAGAAGAAAATTGCAATTATCACTATAATCCAAATCCATTCGTTATTATTGTATGGAGAACAGCCATAACCATCAGTTCCTACATCAGACATTATATTTTCCTCCTTCCTGTCATTTCTAATAACATACTATGCGCTTAGACATGAAATGGTTACTGCACAAAAAA
>JBFWMP010000098.1:0-10700 GCA_050251575.1 Clostridia bacterium | reverse complement strand
AAACAAAAAGAATTTGACGATTTAAAGGATATGCTTCCCGAAGAATTAAAAAAACTAAATCCGGAGCATATCAGTGCTGAGCTTGAAAGGATTGAAAAACATGATAAAGAAATCGAAAAGTTAAGAAGTCAAATCGAGAATCAGGAAAAAGAACTGGAAAGCGTAAGGAAAAGTATAGGGCAGCTTGCAGAGAGCAAACAGGAATTGGACATAAAATATAATGAAGTTGAGATGGAGGGCAAGGGCTTACGGGAGCAAAAGATAGAGAAGGAAATTAAGCTGAAGGAGTTAACGGGAGATAAGAATATCGAAAAGGAACTTAAAGAAATAGATGTCCTTATTAAAAGGCTTCAAGAAAGCAAACAAGGATTTGCAGAACAGTTGAAAGAGATGCAAAACAGATTTCAGCAGGTCAGTACTCAAAAAAGCACATTAGAAAATCAACAGGAGATTTACAGAGATAATTTTAGAGAAGAAACGAGCAGGTTGGATGTTTTGCTGCAGGAAAAAGATTTTGTCAGTGCTGAAGAGGCAGAGACATGTATGCTTTCAAAGGAGCAGCAGCAAATATTACAGGACAAAATTGAAAATTATGAAAAAATCCATAAGCAGCTGCATATTCAAAAAGCAGCAGTAGAAGAGAAGCTAAAGGGACGCAATCTGACTCAAGACGAATGGGAACAAATCAATGATACTTATGCGTCTAAAAAGCAGGAGAAAGAGGAGAGCATCTCAATTTATGAAAATGCTAAAAACATCTACAACAATATCAAAAATAATTTTGATAAATGGATTCAAGCAAGTACGGAGAGACAACAATTAAGCAACAAGAGGGAGATGCTGGAACAAATACAGAAGCTTTTGAAAGGCAATAGTTTTATTGAATTTATTTGTGAGGAACGGTTGCGGTATGTCGCCAGTGAAGCCTCAGAAACATTAGGAATGCTTTCAAAATATAAATATGCGCTGGAGGTGGATTCGGAAAATGGGTTCGTCATCCGCGATAATGGAAATGGTGGAGTATACAGGATGATTACCTCTCTTTCCGGAGGAGAAATATTTCTGACTTCCTTGTCATTGGCTTTAGCGTTATCTTCTCAGATTCAGTTGAAAGGACAGAGTCCATTAGAGTTCTTTTTCTTGGATGAAGGCTTTGGAACTTTGGATAATCAGCTTTTGGACACGGTCATTGATTCGCTGGAGAAGTTGAGCACCAGCAAACGAGTGATAGGATTAATCAGCCATGTTCCTGAATTGAAAAGCAGGATATGCCGCCGCTTGGTGGTTGAACCACCCACATCCTTTGGGCAGGGCAGCCGCATAATTATAGAAAAAGCATAATAGTGGAAAATTCAAGATCTCTGTAATAAAAAAGTAATCAGTTTATATTATAATTATATTAAATGTATTAATGATTGGAATGTGGAGGTTGAAGTGGAGATGAATGAATACGCATACTCAGGAAAAACAGCTGGGAACAAGAAAGTAAATACTTCAAGGCTTATTTTGACAATTACAGCTTGTGTTGCAGGATTAGGACTCATATTTTTTCTTTCTTTCTATATATCTTATAACAGGATTTCTGCTGATCGAAAGCTTAATAGAAGCGAAAAAGAGATCATTGCGGAACAAACAAAGACGATTGAAGCCATGAAAGAAGAATTGGGCATAAAAGAGGAAAAGATAGAAACATTAATGATGCAGATTAAAAAGCAGGAAGCTGCTATTGCCGATCTTAAGGGCAAGGATGAGTATTCAAAGATGATTGCTGACGAACTAAAGAATCTTCCTAAAGAAACCAGGTCGAACACACAACCAACGCAGACAAAGCCGGAACCATCAGATTCATCAACTCCGCCAAAACAGTCTGAGGTGCAGAAGGATATTTATATAAAGCCAACAGAGCGAGACTAATTTTTTGAAGATGAGTTTACTGTAGGGGATAAAAATGACAGAAAAAGAGTATGTTTTGCAAAACAGAAAACATAATATTTATATTGAAGCAGCAGCCGTAATGATATTCTTTATTGCGGCTGCCTATTTTCAAGGTCTCTATTTTCCGAATAGATACCTTCCCGCTAATGCCTTACTCATTGTATATATGTTGTATATTTTAAATAAAAGAGGAAGAAGACTGTTCTTAAATGCTGCAGTTTTTCCTCTTTTTTGTTTTTCTTGCATATATTTTTTATCTGTACTTTATGGTGTAAACCGAGAAGGAGCAGTATATGAGGTATTAAGAATATCTGCATATTTGCCTGCGTTCATCATAGGATTATTATCTTATGAGTTTCAGCGGAAATATATTGATGGAGCTGTCATTTTATCCGGTGTCATTGTAAGCATTATAGGATTACTGAATCTCTCAGGACTTTTGAATATGGATGGGACGCTTTATGGAGGAAGGATACAATCTACCTTTCAGTATGCCAATGTGACGGCAGTTTACTTGATGATTGGTGTTATTTTGGGAATGAAATTAGCTGGGAGCTGGGAGCTGGGAGCTGGGGGATTATCAGTTCGGATATATCAGTTTGGCAATATAGCAGCCAATATGTGCATATATGTTCTTGTTTGTGGATTAATCCTGACTTATTCGCGAGGAGTGTGGATAGTTTTTGTGATATTTAATCTATATGCGATAATGTCGCGGCAGCTTTTACAAAAATCAACTAAAATTCGATACCTATATATATTGATGATATCAGGCACAGCTTCTGTTTTTTTAGCTTCACTAACTGGGAAGGGTTGGTTTATGGTAGTACTGCTTATTGGAGCAGGCATATCTATGCTGCCGGAGATGTTTTCTTTTCCTCCCCGCTCCTCACTATCCACTCATCACCTTTACCCTAACGCCATACGTCTGCTCTCTGCTATCGGACTTGCTGCTGCATCAATGCTTCACAGCACCATTTTTATAAGATTGTCGAATATCAGCTTCAATGCTACCGAATGGACTGCGCGGCTAGCGTATTACAAAGGAGCGTTAAAGCTCATTAGAGACTATCCGCTGTTTGGTTCCGGAGCCATGGGCTGGGAAGTATTATCTGAGAGATATGCCGGAGATTATGTAAAATACGTGCATAACTACTATCTTCATATACTTACAGATGTAGGATTGGTTGGTTTTATGTTTTTTCTTATCTTCATTATGACTATCTTTAAAAGATACATGAAGTGTAAAAAGAAAGATATATATCCGGCATTGATAGCAGCAACTATTTTGATGCATTCTTTGGTGGATATTGACATGCATTTTCAGCTTATTGCAATCATCTTCTTTTTTTACTGCGGAGTTGCAGCACAGGTAAACGGAGAATGATTTTGTTGCGTTTTTCCAAAATATGTAGTATTATATAAATAATTGAATAGTATACATCGATAATAGCAAATCCGGCGAAAGCCGGAGACGCAAAGCCACGGGTCTAAAATCGCATGATGATGACAGCCGGGTTGCCGAAAGTACGGACAAGCTTTATGATATATAGCTGAAAGCCCTGTTTTGGTAATCCAAAGCAGGTTTTTTTATTTTCCTTCTTTCGATAATAGCAAACTGGGTGAAAGCCGGGGACGCAAAACCGACAGATCTAAAATGAACAATACAAAGATAGTTCGTTATGATGGCTGGGTTGCCAATAAGGGGGATATACAAATGAAAAGTGTGAGGGTATGGAACATAGTTGTTATATGTGTTTTTTTTGTTTTTTTTATGGATATCGGACAAGTCTCAGCGGCCAATTGGTCCGATGGGATTGCTAAAAACGGTGTGGAGGTCAATAATCTTATATCTAAGAAGGTTCAAGGGAAAATAAGTCTATCGGGGTATACCGATCAAGAGAAAATTAAAATACTTGTTGCAAAAGGGAAAAGTCAAGTATGGTATGATGTAATGCTTAAAGACGGTAATTTCAATGAAGAAATCTGGCTGGCGCAGGGAAAGGGAATGTATACTATTTCAATAATGGTTAATGAATATGATAGAAAATATAGTTATGGCCCGAAATTTACTATTATGAATTTGAAAGAAGTAAATCCATTCCTTGTGCCTGCAAAACATATAGAGAGTCATGCAGATGAAATAAAACAGCTTGCCGAAGATATTATTAACGGGAAAAAGACTGACAAGGAAAAAGCAAGAGCTATTTATGATTGGGTAATAGGCAATATCCGCTATGATTATGAAAAATATGCTCTGCACAAGGACAAGCAGTATGATAATCAATATGGCGCCTTATATACGCTAAAAGCTAAAAAAGGCGTGTGCTATGACTATGCCGCATTAACGGCAGCACTAAGCAGAGCAGCAGGATTGCAGGCGAAAGTTGTTAAGGGTGAGGGAAAACTAGGCAGTTATACGGGATTTCATGCATGGAATGAAATATATAGCTCCGAGGAAGAAAGATGGGTTAGTATAGATACAACTTTTGGCGTAAATAATGAAAAAAGTTTTTTCGACAATGCAGATTTTGACGAAAGCCATGTAAAGACGGAAGAATGCTAAAAAAGCAGGCAGCTTGCCTGCTTTTATTTTTATATATAAATATGTAAAAATGTTACTTTTATAAGCATAAAATGTAAATATATTGAGAAAAGTTTTTTTGTATTACTTCAGGGTATTACAAAATATTTCCATAAGTCCATATATAATTTGTATGATATAAAAAATGAATATGCTTTTTATTAAGGGAGACAATGAAGTACGTTTTGTATTTGGGCACCTAAAGCGTATTTAGTCAATGGTGCAACCGACCCAATCTATTCTTATAGATTGGGTTTTTCTTTTGATCTTTAAGATACAGGAGGGTATGGGCACAAAAATTAGTGAATAATTTGTAAAATGTGAATATGTATGGGATATTTTGGACAAAAGGTGGATATAATTGCTTAGGATAATTGTATTTTAAAAGCTATTAACTCAAGGTCTTGCAGTACAAAATGAAATGAAGAAGTATGTGCACGGATAAGTTTGCAATATAAAGTTAAGTATGAATTATTCAACATACTTTTACTAATGAAAAAAGAGAGGAGATTATCATCAATGACAGCAAAAAAAATATTTCACTGGGTATTAACTGGATTTATGGCATTATGCATCATCTTATTAGTAGTTTTAGGGATATCTTCTCAGATAAATGGAGGAACACCTACAGTATTAGGAAATCAGTTGATGGTGGTATTAAGCGGGTCAATGGCGCCGACCTTTAATACGGGCAGCATTGTCGGAGTAAAATCTGTTCCTTTTGAGGAAATAAAAGTAGAAGATATTGTTACCTTTAAGGACATAGACGGAAAAACTGTAACTCACCGTGTTGTTGAAATTGCAGAAGGAAGGCTGGTAACTAAAGGAGACGCCAATGATGGTATAGATGCTACTCCGGTTACCTCAGAACGTGTCATTGGCAAAGTAAAAATGTGGGTTCCATATGCAGGATATTTTGTTCAATTCGCAAAGTCGAAGACAGGATTACTCGTATTCTTGGTAGTACCGGGTGCTTATCTGGTTATTACACAGCTTTGGAAGTTGTTTAAGCTGCTGACCAGCGGTGAATCAGAGGAGGATACAAAGACACAGGTATAAGATTTAGCAAAATTGGATTGGTGATATTTTGAAGAGGATAAGCGCGCATCCTCTTCATATAATCATATATTACAATTAAGAAATAGGAGGCATGTAAAAATGACATTACGGAAACAGTTGGCGCTTACATTGGTGACTTTGGCCGTTGGCGCATTATTGATCGGGGGAGGTACTTTTGCATACTTTAGTGCTACAGTGACATCAGAAGATAATACATTTGCAACCGGTACTATTGAATATGGTGAAGCAGTTGTATTTGAAGCTCAGACTGCTGATAATACTAAACCTGGTGACAACACTACTTTTACTTTTGCTTTAGAAAATGGCGGAACATTGGATATGGATCATATTTATTTAGGTATTACATATGACACAAAAGAGCCAGGTGTAGATGAAGCAGGCAATCCAATTCTTGTTGATAGTGCTGAAGACTTAGGAACACAGTTAATCGTAAACTCTATTACTTTAGCAGGCACATCCGTGACTATTCCAGCAGCAGCTGATGCTGATAGTGACGGAGATGTAACATTAAGTGAACTTGAGGCTTACTTAGCAGTTGCTGCCAATGCACTTGCTGTAGACCTTGGGGGAATTACTGTAGCTGAAGCTCAAAAAGATGTTGTTATAACAATTGAATTCGAAGAAACTGGAGCAGATCAAAATGTTTATCAAGGTTTAACAGCAGATATCGATTTTAGCTTCGAGGCTAGAAACTAACAAACCAGCTATTAAATAAGGTGATAGGAGGATTATTACATGAAGATGAGCAAAAAAATGGCTGCAGCTGTGCTTGCCGGTGTGTTAACACTAGTAGTATTGGTAGCAGGTGGTACATATGCATACTTTAGTGATAGTGCAGTATCTGAAGGGAATACCTTTGTAACAGGAACTTTAGAACTGGATAGTGCACGTAATGACTTACCGATTGAAGGACCTATGTTTTATACTAATAGTACTCCAGGTGGGATGAGTGGAACTGGATTATGGGAGCCGAACAAAACAGTAACAAGAACGTTATTTGTTACAAATACCGGTACTTTACCTGCCAAGTTGGATCGTATTCAAGCACAGTTAGTGACTCAAGGGTTAGATCCTGAAGTGGAGGCTATGTATAAACAAGATATGAAGATTGCAACTCGTTATGCAGTTAATTCCATGAGAAATAACTATACTTGGTTAGATATAGATGTATTTTTAGACGCACTTAAAGAAGCTCAAGCGCAATTTGATCAAGAGCTTGAAACAACACTTAAGTATGTAGATAAGGCATCGGTTCTTGCAAGAATGGACGAAATATATGATGAGAAACTTGATGCATTATCAATTCGCGATAAAGATCACATTATCCATGGTTATCAATCCATAGGTCAGTATATGAACGGCTATAATTCAAGCCAAATGAATTCAGTGCAGCCTGTACCTGTTCTTCAACCTGGGGATACAGTAGCTATAATCTATAACGCATGGCTTGATGATTTTACAAATAATAAAGATCAAAACATTCTTCAAGGACAAGAATTTGATTTTGACTTTGTCCACACATTTATTCAAGTTGATGAAGAAGAACCTAGCTAAACAGTGTTTGATGAGAAAGAAAGAGAGGCTTCTCTCTTTCTTTCCATTAATTTTATTTATTTTATACCCCATATTGACATTATGCAATTAAGGAGAAACGATTATGAATCAAAGGGGAATGTTAAATTCAATCTTGATGAGCATACTGGCACTTTTTATAAGTATAGGCACATTTGCTTATTTTAGCAGTCAGAAGACGAGTGCAGACAATACATTTATATCGGGTACATTAAGAATGTCGGTTGGGACAAAAGAAAGCAGTAGTACCATTATACCTTCAGTCAAAGGAATACCTGGTGTTGAAGTAAGCCAAAATCTTACCGTCGAAAATACGGGTACATTACCCTTTCAATATAGCGTATCAGCAGAGATGATAGATGGCAATCAGAAATTATTTGATATCACAGAAATATCTATCAGAAGAGAAGATGATACACAGATATGCAGCGGCATTAGCTTGAAAGATTTGCAGGAGCAACAGGTTTCTGAGGTTCTAAAGGCGAACCAAAAGGAGGACTTGCTAATCTCTATGGTCATTCCTCCTGAAAAAGTGAGTAAGGATTATCAAGATGCAGGAATTACAATAAAACTTCGATTTGATGCAATTCAAAAGGAAGAATAATCAAGCAATTATTTTTATAAATCTCATTGATGCTGTAAGAAGTATTATGAATGGGAGGATAAATTAGTGGGAAAACATTTTAAGTTTCAAATAAGTTTGATTCTCATTACGGTTATGATTTTTGGCATATGTCAGAGTTGGAATATAGAAGGGACATTTGCAGAAGAGGCAAAGGGGCCGGATGTTATTGTTGACATCACTGGAGAAGCTAGGACAGGAGGACCGTTATTCAGCAGTTCTGGGAATATAGGTCAGGGATTGTGGTATCCGGGAAAGGTACCTCAGAAAGGGATATTAAGAATCGAGAATAATTATTCTCAAAAGGTTAAGGTGAAAAGCTTTGGGCTTACCATGAAATTAAAAGATAAGAATAATAACGATGTTGATAATCAGGAGCTATATGAGCTATTCGCCAAGACAATGAAGCTCACTATAGAAAAAAGCAGTATCATGAGATTCATTGAAGCTCCGATATATGAATCTAGCTTTTATGAAATGCTTTATGAAGTAGGGAGTTTGACATATAAGGGGTACATATTGCCTGAATCGCAAACATTTGAAATCAACAGAGGTGAAGATATTGATTTAAGGTATACGGTTCAGATGATTGATACGGGCGAACCACAAAATGATCTCCAAGGGCTGACGGCTGCAGTGAAATTTTTAATGAATGTGCAGTTGCCTGAACATAATGACAATAATAACGATGATGATACAGATGAAGAAGAACTGGTGGAAGAGCCTATCGATGAGATTCCAGATGCTAATGGACACTGGGCGCATGACTGTATTATGACGCTGTTAAAGCACGAGATAATACAGGGATATCCTGATGGAAGCATTAAGCCGGATGAGTTTATTACCAGGGCAGAGGCAGCAGTATTGGTAGGGAAGGCACTTCAACTGGAGGAAGTAGATAAGTTTCTTTCCGGTTATATTGACCCTGTGCCGGAATGGTCAAAAGGGTATATTATTGCTACCTCACAAAAAGATATCTTTAACGGATATCCGGGTATGTTATTCTTACCGAATAAAAATATCACTAGAGAAGAAATGATAAAGGTATTGGTTAAGGCGTTTGAGAAAAAGCTTGAAGAAGATAACGAATTAGAATTTGAGGATGAGGAAGAAATATCTGATTGGGCTTTAGAATATGCAAAGATCGGTGTTCAGCAAAAAGTTATAGAAGGCTATCCCGATAATACCTTTAAGCCGGACAACAGTATTACCAGAGCAGAAGCGTTTACTATCATTTGTAAGCTTTTGGGATATCATAATGAGCACAATAGTAATTAACAAAAATAAGAATGCTTTTGGGGGGAGGTGAAGTCATTTGAATGGAAGAAATTTCGAAAGGGAGGATTTGAATTTGATTTTAGAAAGCATGAGAAGGGATAGAAAAAAGTTTCTTTTAATAAGTACTTCTATTAGAGTTATTAGTGTTCTAACAGCCGGATTTGTTATAGCAGCTGTTTTGCTGATAAATGAGAATACATTTTCATATTTCTCCCATAGAGCTGAGGCGAGTGTGGAAGTGAGAACTGCAGCAGTAGAAGATATCATTGAAACAATTGATACTCAAAGTGATAAGGAAGGGAATACTAATGCCATTAAAATCAATAGAACAAATAATTTGCAAGGATATAACCCGGTAGTCTTTTTTTCCATTGAAGGGCCAGCAGAAGAATATATTCTGCATATTGATTCGGTAAAATTAGATTCGAATCAGACATACATAATTCCTGTTGAACCAACAATCAACCTGTATCAGTGGACGAAACTCTTATTTAGTGGCAAAAAAAAGATAAATGGAAAAATTAAGCTAAAATATTTAAACGAATATCTGGATGAGACTATCAACATTAGCTTTACAAAGGAATATTTGTTGGATAGGATATCCGAAAAGATACAAGTTGAGGAAGCAGAAGATAAGTCTGAAAAAGCATCAACTAATAATGAGAGTCGTGGGCAGATTGTAGGTTTAATGACCTATATGGCTCGACAGATAACTTGGAAAGAAGCAGATGTAGATAGCCCTGAGAAAGATAAAAAAGATAACAACCGTGGGAAAGCTAGTATAAAGTCAATGGATGTTCCTTCTAGGTTAAATAGTTTGGTTGCACTCAACGAAGAACCTCTACAAAAAGAGGGAATCCAGATGGCCAAGGAACAACCAATAATGGAAACTGTCACTAATGAGGCAGTAAGACTAGAACTGACACAAGAGCAGACAACAATACTAGATGTGGTTGTTCCGCAGCTAACAAAATATTTAGATAAAACATATGATTATATTGAATCTTTAATCGAGCAACTCAATGAAAGGATCAGAGAAATTGCAGGGCTAAATATTAGGATAGCAGGCTTGGAAGATGAAGTAGAACAACTGGAAGAAAGCAACAGAGACATGGAGAAAGCTGTAAGCAGGCTGCAAGATTCAAATTCCAGCTTAAAGAATGAAAACCGGGATTTAAGGGATGAGATACAAAGTCTAAGAGAAGAACTTAAAGCTCAAAAACAGGCAGACTCTATAATAGTGGAAGAACCGGTTGAGGCAATTGAAAATATGCCGCCAACTGGGGGAGGCACACAACAACCGAACGAGGAAATAACAGAACCATCAGAGGATGAAGAAATAGCAGAGCCATCAGAGGATGAAGAAATAGCAGAGCCATCAGAGGATGAAGAAATAACAGAGCCATCAGAAGATGAAGAAATAACAGAGCCATCAGAAGATGAAGAAATAACAGAGCCATCAGAAGATGAAGAAACAACAGAGCCATCAGAAGATGAAGAAATAACAGAACCATCAGATGATGAAGAAATAGCAGAACCATCAGATGATCAAGAAATAGCAGAACCAACAGATGAAGAAGAAATAGCAGAACCATCAGAGGATGAAGAAATAGCAGAACCATCAGAGGA